>DAOUGD010000317.1:0-13552 GCA_034429475.1 Anaerolineae bacterium | reverse complement strand
CTTTGTTGGGACAATAGAGCGTGTTCCAATCCATTTTCGCATCCTTGTGTAGCATTTGTGATGCTCTTAAGGATACGACAAATGGCACACTATTTCACTTCCTCATCAAGGAAAATGAGGGACAATACCTGCTGACCAAACTCTTCGGTAAATTCTACCACCATCCGCCTGCCGTGAAATGTCCGGTTGCATCTTCCCGCCCTTGCGTTAAAATCTCTCTACATGACACATTTCCCATCACTCATTTCTCATGACTCATTTCCAATTTCCCACTTTTGAGGAAACCCATGACCCAACTAGCCCAATGGAAGCCTGAACAAATCGCCTCCCTGGCCCCCGATGACCAGGTCGCCAAAGCCGGGCGCGGTCTCGCCCGTCCGGCCAAGTGGCAAACGCTAGGAACCAACGATAGCGCCGTGTGGGGTGAAATCAAAGGCTCCGGCAAGGACCCCTATCGAGTCGCCGTTGACCTCACCGGCCCGGCGTTCAAATGCAGTTGTCCCAGCGGTAAAAAACCCTGCAAACACGCCATCGGCCTGTTCTTCGCGGCGCAGGCCAACTCCGGCGCACTGACCGCCGGCGAGCCGCCCGATTGGGTCGCCGAATGGCTGGCGAAACGGCAGGCGACCGCCGAGCGCAAAGCGCAGAAGGCTGCCGAACCTTCCGCCGTGGATGCCGCCGCACAGGCCAAGCGCGCCGCCCGCCGCGAAGATCTCGTCCAGCAGGGCATTGACGCGCTGACCTTATGGCTGGCCGACCTCGTCCGCCAGGGGTTGAGCGACCTCCCGGCCCGCCCGCGTTCCTACTGGGAAACGCAGGCCGCGCGGCTGGTGGACGCGCAGGCCCCCGGACTGGCCCGCCACGTCCGCGAGATGTCCGCCATCCCGTACTCCGGCGAAGGCTGGCCCGCCCGCCTGCTCGACCGGCTCGGCCGGCTGCATTTGCTGCTGGAAGCCTACGCCCGGCTGGACACGCTTCCCACCGACATGCAGGAAGAAGTCCGCACGCAGGTCGGCTGGCCGCAGGATCAGGGGGCCTTGCTCGCGCAGCCCGGCGTCCGCGACCGCTGGCTGGTCCTGAGCGTGCAGGAAACGACAGAAGACAAACTGCGCGTCCAATCTACCTGGTTATGGGGCACAACTACCCATCAGGCCGCCCTGCTGCTCGATTTTGCCGCGCCGATGCAGAATTTTACCCTCAACTTGCCCTATGGCATGGCGCTGGATGCGGAACTGGTCTTCTTCACCGCGCCCGCGCCGCACCGCGCCCTGCTCAAAACCCGCGCTGGCGTCGAACCTGTCGCCGCGCTGTCCGGCTATCCCACGCTCGCCGCCGCCATCGCCGCCACGAGCGCAACCCTGACCCGCAGCCCGTGGATCGAGCGCTTCCTCTGGCCGCTGGACGCCGTCATCCCCACGCAGCACGCGGGGCAATGGTATATCCAGGATGTGGAAGGGCGGTCAATGCCTCTGAATTTGTCCCCCCTGGAAAGCTGGCGGCTGCTCGCCCTGAGCGGCGGCCATCCCCTCACCCTCGTCGCCGAATGGGATCGGGAGAAGCTTACCCCGTTAAGCGCGTGGACGGGACAGACGTTGGCACCGCTAAATTAGCGAGAAGTTTTGTCAACGGATTGAACGGATTGAAACGGATTTTTGATCCTATCATTCCGTAAATCCTGTTATTTTCGCAGGAGACCTTTATGACCCAATGGAATGACTTAGTTGCCGCCGCCCTCGTCGGCACAGGGCGCGCGCCTTTCGCCGTGACCGGCGGAACCACGCCGCTGGACGCCACGCTCGCGCCGCTGGCGGAACGTCCGCCCGAACAACAACTGCTGGCCGCCGCCGGCGCTGTCGGCCTGTGGCGGCACGTTGGCGCGCAGCCTACCGGCGCGGCGTTGCCCCTGCCCGCGCCCGCCCCCGCCGACGAGGCGCCGGAATGTCCGCCGGCCGCCGCCGCGCTGCTAGGGCGGATGCTTCACGGCGATTCCCCCGACTTGCTGGCGGAATGGCTGGCAGTGCTCAAAGTGCGCGGCTACGCACTGCCCCCGCGCTGGCTGCCGGAACTGCTGGACGTAGCCGAGACCAAACCCGCCATCGTCCGTTCCGTCCGCGAGGCTCTGGGCGCGCGCGGGCGTTGGCTGGCGGCGCAGAACCCGCGCTGGAGCATCCTGCTGGAAACGCTCGATCCGGCAGAATGGGACACGCTGGAATCCCGCGCGCGTTTCCGTCTCATTGGGCACTTGCGAGAAACAGAACCACAGCGCGCGCCCGAACTGCTCGCCAACGCCTGGGCAAAAGAGTCCGCCGACGCCCGCGCCTTCTTCCTGGAGATGTTCCGCGAAGGTCTGTCGCCTGCCGACGAGCCGTTCCTCGAGTCCACGCTGGACGACCGCAGCAAGAAAGTGCGCGCCCTCGCCGCCGAACTGCTGACGCTGCTGCCCGGCTCCGCGCTGGTGCGGCGGATGACGGAATCGGCCAACGAGTATCTCACGCTGGCGCGCGATCCGCAGGGACAGCCCACCCTCAAGGTGAAATTGCCCAAGCAGTGCGACGACCTGATGTTTCACGACGGCATCGTTGAGACGCCGCCCAAAGGGACGGGCAAACGCGCCTGGTGGTTGAGCCAGATCCTCTCCGCGGTGCCGCCCGCCCATTGGAGCGCCGCCTGGAATCTCGCACCCGCCGCCCTCATCCAACTGGCCGACGCCGCCGGCGACCCGCCCGGTGACCACGCCGAGCTGCTGCTTTCCGCCTGGGCCGCCGCCGCCGCCCGCAGCCGCGACGCGGATTGGGCCGACGCACTGCTCCAACGTTGGGGAGAAAAGCACGACTTCACCGTAGGCGAACACCTGGCGACGCTCATCCAACTGATTGCTCCGGCGCGAGTGACGGCCTGGCTGGAAGCGCGCCTGCGGTGGTTCCAGGAGCAAATCGCCGATCCCGATAAGGTGGAGAATGATTTTGGCATATTGGATTTGCTCGTCGCCTATCCCGGCCCCTGGAATGAAGCACTGAGCCGCGCCGTCATTGCCACCGCCCGCCTTATGGCCGACAAGCCGTTGCGCGGAACCTCGGTATTGTGGCGCTGGTCCGCCGCCTTGCCCGACTTCGCCTACAAGCTCCCGCCCGCCCTCGCCGCCGACGCCGCCCGCGACTGGCCCGAAGCCCCCTATTGGCGCAGCAACGTCGAGAAATTTCAGACCATCCTGCATTTCAGGTGGGAAATCGCTCAGGCAATGAGTAATGAAGTAATGAGTAAGAAGTAATGAGTAATGAGTAGTAGACTTCATACTCCATTACCCATTACCCATTACCCATTACCTATTTCCGAATTCACAGGAGAACACAATGGAAAACACGCTTTTACGTCAACACGCAGAACAACAATTTGCCGAGGAACTCGCCGCGCTGGCGGAAGTGGATGATCGCATCCGCCCGCCGCATTGGAAGCTCTCGCCGTGGGCCGTGGCGACTTACTTGCTCGGCGGGACGTTGTCCAACGGCTTCAAGGTGTCGGCCAAATACATCGGCAGCCGCGCCCTCGTCGAAATCGCCGTAGCGACGCTGGCGACCGACCGCGCCCTGCTGCTCTACGGCGTCCCTGGCACGGCCAAAAGCTGGGTCTCCGAGCACCTCGCGGCGGCCATCAGCGGCGACTCGACGCTGATTGTGCAAGGCACCGCCGGCACCGCCGAGGAAGCCATCCGCTACGGCTGGAACTACGCCTTCCTGCTCACCCACGGGCCGTCGCAGGATGCGCTCGTGCCCAGCCCGGTGATGCGCGCGATGCGCGAGGGCCAGATCGCCCGCGTCGAAGAGCTGACGCGCATCCCCTCGGATGTGCAGGACGCCCTCATCACCATCCTCTCCGAAAAGGCGCTGCCCATTCCAGAACTCAACGCGGAAACGCAGGCCGTCAAAGGCTTCAACATCATCGCTACCGCCAACAACCGCGACAAGGGCGTGAACGAACTCTCCAGCGCGCTCAAACGGCGTTTCAACACCGTCATCCTGCCCACGCCGGCCACGTTGGAGGAGGAAGTGAGCATCGTCCTCACCCGCTCCACCGCACTGGGCCGCGCCCTCGAACTGCCCGCCGAAGCGCCCGCGCCGGAAGAAGTCCGCCGCGTCGTCACCATCTTCCGCGAGCTGCGTGACGGCCTGACGCTCGACGGCAAGACCAAGCTCAAGTCGCCCAGCGGGACGCTCAGCACCGCCGAGGCGATCTCCGTCGTCAACAGCGGCCTCTCTATGGCCGGCCACTTTGGGGATGGGAAGCTGCACGCCGACAACATGGCCGCCGGCGTCACCGGCGCCATCGTCAAAGACCCCGTGCAGGATCGCGTCGTCTGGCTCGAATACCTGGAAACCGTCCTCAAAGAGCGCGACGGCTGGCAAGACCTGTACCGCGCGTGCCGCGAGATTGTGGAATAGCGAATTACGAATTACGAATTACGGACTACAAATGGCGAATAGCGACTCCAAAATCCAAAATCTAAAATCTAAAATCCCGTTGAATGCGCCTTTTCTGATGGGCGACCGCGTTTACCTGCGCCCGTTGGAACGGGAAGACCTGCCGCTCATCCGCAAGTGGGCCAACGACCCGGAGATTCGCGCTCTGACCGGCGACATCACGCCGATGAACGCCGCCGCCGCCGAAGCCTACTTCGAGCGCATCCAGCAAGACCGCGACCGCGTCTGGTTCGTCATCGTCGAACGAGAAACCGGGCGCGCCATCGGCGAATGTGGCCTGCTGCGCCTCTTTTACCCCTGGCGCAACACGGATTTGAGCATCATTCTGGGGGAGAAGGACATTTGGGGGCAGGGATACGGGACGGAAGCCATCAACCTGCTGCTGGACTATGCCTTCGGCGCATTGGCCCTGCACCGGGTTTCCATCGGCGTGGTGGGATTCAATGAGCGCGCACTGCGTTTCTACGAGAAAGTTGGCTTTCGCCGCGAAGGCGTCCAGCGGGATGGCTACTATCACCGCCACACGTTTTCCGACTTTGTGATGTTGAGTCTGCTGGAAGACGAATTTCGGGCCTTACATCGCCTGGAGATGACCAAGAATGAATGAGTCCAACCCAATCTATACGGTTTTCGGCATCCGTCATCATGGCCCCGGCTGCGCGCGAAGCTTGGTCGCTGCATTGGACGCGCTACAACCCGATATCTTGTTGATCGAAGGGCCGCCGGAAGGCGACGCGCTGCTGCCGCTGGCCGCTTCGCCGGAGATGCGCCCGCCCGTCGCGCTCCTCGTCTATGCCCCCGACGATCCCGGTCACACCGCCGTCTTCCCCTTCGCCGCCTACTCCCCCGAATGGCAGGCCATCCACTACGCCCTCCGCGCCGCCATCCCCGTGCGCTTCATGGATTTGCCGCAGAAACACTGGCTGGCGATCAAGAAGCAGGAAGAAGAAAAGAAGCAAGAGGCAGGAAGCAAGACGCAAGAATCAGAGAATCAAGAATCAAGAATCGAGAATCGAGAATCAGCGGATCAGCGAGAAAGCGAGTCGGCGGATCAGCAAGAAAGCGAGTTGACGGATCAGCGGGAAAGCGAATCGGCAGATTCCCAATCCAAAATCCAAAATCTAAAATCCAAAATCCCACCTGATCCTCTCGACCTCCTCGCCCACGCCGCCGGCTTTGAGGATGGCGAGCACTGGTGGGAGCAGGTCGTTGAGGAACGCGGCGGCGACGCGGAAGTGTTCCCCGCGATTGTGGAGGCGATGGGCGCGGTGCGCGCCGTCATCCGCGAGCTAGACCCCACGCCGCGCGACACACTGGAACCGCTGCGCGAGGCTACGATGCGCCAGACCATCCGCCAGGCGCAAAAAGAGGGCTTCCAACGGATCGCCGTCATCTGCGGCGCGTGGCACGCGCCTGTGTTGGTGGATATGCCGCCTCCCAAAGAGGATCAGGCCATTCTCAAAGGGCTGCCCAGGCTCAAAGTGGCAGCGACGTGGGTGTCGTGGAGTTACGCCCACCTCGCCTACGAAAGCGGCTACGGCGCGGGCGTCGTCTCGCCGGGCTGGTACGAGCACCTGTGGAGCGAGCGCAACGAGCCGACGGCCCACTGGCTGGCGCGCGTCGCCGGCCTGCTGCGCGACGCCGACCTCGACGCTTCGTCCGCGCAGGTGATTGACGCGGTGCGCCTGGCCGAGACGCTGGCCGCCATCCGTGGGCGCGCGCGACCCGGCCTCGAGGAACTCAACGAGGCGGCGCAGACCGTGCTCTGCTTCGGCGACCCGCTCCCGCTCAAACTGGTGCGCCGGCGGCTCATCGTGGCGGAACGGTTGGGGCAGGTGCCGGCAGACGCCCCCATCGTCCCCTTGCAGGCCGACCTCGAAGCCACGCAGCGCCGCCTCAAGCTCAAGCCGGAGACCGAGCGCAAGCCCTACGACTTCGACCTGCGCAACGCCACCGATCTGGCGCGCAGCGCGCTGCTCCACCGGCTGGCCCTGCTCGACATCCCCTGGGGCAAGGCGCAGCGCGGCGGGGGCGGGCGCGGCACCTTCCACGAGCTGTGGACGCTGCAATGGGACCCGGCCTTCACCGTGCGGCTGGTGAGCATGGCGCGCTGGGGCAACACGTTGGAACAGGCGACCACCGCCTACATCGCGCACCTGGCCGGGGAATCCGGCGCGCTGGATTCCCTCACCGACCTGCTGGATCGCGCGCTGCTGGCCGATCTGCCGGACGCCGTGACGGCGCTGACCGCGCAATTGCAGGTCAAGGCCGCCCTCAGCGGCGACGTAGCCGAATTGATGAGCGCCGTTCCGCCGCTGGCGCGCGCGCTGCGCTACGGCACTGTCCGCCAGACCTCCGGCGCGGGCGCGGTGGACGCGGCCGCCTTCGAGACCATCCTCGACGGGATGATCGCGCGCATCTGCATCGGTCTGCCGCTGGCGTGCAGTTCGCTGGACGACGACGCGGCGGGGAAGATGCTCAAACACCTCGAAGGGCTGCAAGATAGCCTGGGGATTCTCCAACACGACGCATGGAACGTCCTCTGGCGAGAGACCCTGCTCAAGTTGGCCGATCAAAGCGGGCTGCACGGCCTGGTGGCCGGGCGACTCTGCCGCCTCCTGCTCGACGCCGGCGCGCTGCCTCACGCCGACGTGACTCGCCGCCTGGGGCTGGCGCTTTCGCCGGGCACGCCGCCCCTGCAAGCGGCGCACTGGCTGGAAGGCTTCCTGCGCGGCAGTGGCCTGCTCCTGCTCCACGATGAGACATTGTGGAACACACTCGACGCCTGGGTCACGGGCCTGAACGCGGAGGACTTCGTCGCCGCGCTGCCCCTGCTCCGCCGCACCTTCTCCGCCTTCTCCGCCCCGGAGCGCCGCCAGATGGGTGAGCGCGTGGTCGGCGGGCGGCGCGCGGCGAGGGATGGCGACATCTCAATTGACAGCACCCGCGCGGATGCGGTATTACCCTTGATTGCTCAACTATTGGGGCTAAATTCTCAACGCAAAGACGCGGAGACGCAAAGTCCAAAGCAAAATCTTAAAAGGGTGTGTTTCATTTGAGTTGAGGGGCACGGTCGGAGACCGGCCCCAGCGCGCTCTGGCCGGTCTCTGACCGTGCCAGGCGCAGGTTCCCAACTCGTTTGAAACACACCCATCTTAAAAAAACTTGGCGTCTTTGCGCCCTTGCGCCTTTGCGTGAAAAAAGAGGAACTATGGAGAACACTGAAAGAACGCGACGTTGGCGGTTGATTCTCGGCGGCGGGGAAGCCGATGGAACCGGATACACCCTCGGCGGCGGAGGAGGGATTGGTGGAATTGGCGGCGGCGACATCGGGATGGATAACGCGCTGACCGCGCTGTACAACTCGGATCGTAGCGGCGGGCTGGGTAGCTCGTCGCCCAATGTGGCGCGCTGGCTCGGCGACATCCGCAGCTACTTCCCGCAGACGGTGGTGCAGGTGATGCAGAAGGACGCGCTGGAGCGGCTCGACCTCAAGCAATTGCTCACCGAGCCGGAATTTCTCGAACACGTCACGCCGGACGTCCACCTGGCGGCGACGCTCTTGAGCCTCAAGGGCGCCATCCCCAACAAGACCAAAGACACGGCGCGGCTCGTCGTGCGCAAAATCGTCGAAGAATTACAAAAGCACCTGACCGAACCCCTGCGGCAGGCTGTGCGCGGCAGCCTCGACCGGGCCTCCCGTACCACGCGCCCGCGTCACAACGAGATTGACTGGAACCGCACCATCCGCGCCAACCTCAAGAACTACCAACGTGAGTACCAGACGATCATCCCCGACAAGCGCATCGGCTACGCCCGGCGGCGCGGTGCGGCTTTGCGGCACATTGTCCTCTGCATTGACCAGAGCGGCTCGATGGCGACGTCCGTGGTGTACGCGGGCATCTTCGGGGCGGTGCTGGCCTCGATCAAGGCGGTCAGCACGCGCGTCGTGGTCTTCGATACCAGCGTGGTGGACTTAACCGAGGAAATTGACGACCCGGTGGAGCTGCTCTTCGGCACGCAGTTGGGTGGGGGGACGGACATCAACCGCGCGCTTGCCTACTGCCAGACCGTCGTCGAGCGTCCGCAGGACACCATCCTGGTGCTGATCAGCGATCTTTACGAGGGCGGCAATCAAAACGAGATGCTGCGCCGGGCGCGCGCCCTGGTGGATAGCGGCGTGCAGCTCATCGCGCTGCTCGCCCTCAGCGACGACGGCGCGCCCTCGTACAGCCACTCCGTCGCCGCCGCCTTCGCCGAAATGGGCGTCCCCGCCTTCGCCTGCTCGCCGGATCAGTTCCCGGACCTGATGGCGGCGGCCATCCAGCGGCAGGATTTGGCGATGTGGGCCGCGACGAATAACGTGACGCTGGCGAAATGATTTACCCCGTCCGCACCACCTCCGACTCCACGACCCCATCGCGCAGGTAGATAGTGCGGTCGGTGCGGTCGGCGACGTGCGGGTCGTGGGTGACGACGATGAAGGTCTGCCCGGCGGCGTTGAGTTCGCGCATCAGGGCCAGAATCTCGTCCCCGGATTTGGTGTCGAGGTTGCCGGTCGGCTCGTCCGCCAGGACGATGGCCGGGCGATTGATGAGCGCGCGCGCAATCGCCACCCGCTGCTGCTGCCCGCCCGACATTTCGGTGGGCCGGTGATGCACACGGTCGCCCAATCCCACCTGTTCCAACACCGCCGTCGCGCGCTTCCGCGCTTCTCTCCCGCCGACGCTGGCGTAGCGCAGGGGCAGCATTACATTTTCCAACGCCGTCAGATGACTCAACAACTGGTACTGTTGGAACACAAAGCCCACCTTCTCTCGGCGAATTTTGGGCAGGCGCCGGGGCTTTACTTTCCCCAAATCCACGCCATCCAACAAAATGATGCCTTTTGACGGACGATCCATACACCCCAGGATGTTCAGCAGCGTGGACTTCCCACTGCCCGACGGCCCCATCACCGAGATAAACGCCCCGGCCTCGATGCCCAGCGTCACCCCACGCAACGCCTGCACTTCCACCTTGCCCATCGGATAAATCTTCACTAACTCTCGCGCTTCAACAATCATCTTTAGTCTCCTGAAAATCGAGGAGTAGGGAGTAGGGAGTAGGAAATAGGAAATAGGAAATAAGTAATGAGTGGCTGGTTCCTAACTCCTAACTCCTAACTCCTAACTCCTTACTCATTACTTATGGGAATCGTCACCCGCACGGTCATGCCCCACCGCACGTCGGGATCGGGTGTGTCCAGAGCGATGAGGGTGCGATACATCACGTCGCCGCCGCCGGACGCTTCGCCGCGCGGCGCGATCTCGGTGACGTGGCCGGCAGCCGTTTTGTCGTCAAACGCCGTGAACGTCACGGTGACGGGATCGCCCACCTGGATGTGCGTCATGCTCCACTCGTCCAGATCGGTGGTCTCGATGCGCAGCGAGGTCAGATCGGCCAGCAGCACGGCCTCAATACCGGGCTGGACTAAGTCTCCCACGCGATAGTGCAGTTTCATCACAGTTCCGGCAAACGGCGCCGTTAGCGTGACCTGCGCGAGATCGGCCTGCGCTTGCGCTACCCGCAGTTCCGCGCGTTCGATGTCCTGCGCCAGCGTCGGGTCCACGCCCTGCGCCAGCTTCGTGATCTGCGCCTGCGCTCTGGCGACTTCGATCTCCAGGACGGCGACTTCCTGCGCGTTGGCGGCCTGGTCGTTGCGCACGGCGGCCAACTCGGCTTCGGCGATCTTGCGGTCGTTCGCGGCCTGCGTCACGCCTTTGCGGTACTGCTCGCGGTCCCATTCCGCCTCCCACGCGCGATCCAGCGACTTTTTGTACTCGTCCTGAGCATACGCCTCGGCGTCGCGGGCGTTTTGCAGGCGAACTTCGGCGGCGGTCAACGACGGGTAGCGCAATTTGGCTTGCGCCAGCCGCACTTCGGCGGATTGCAAGGCCAGGTCGGCGTCGGCCTGCTGCTGCGCGAGGTCTTTCTCGGCCTGCGTCAGCCGCGTTTTGGCCGCTTCCAGTTCGAGTTGCGCTTCTTGCAAGGCGAAATCGAGCTTGGTGGTGTCCAGCCGCCCTAACACGTCCCCGGCCTGCACCACGTCGCCTTCCTTGACCAGCCATTCGGTAATCGCGCCGCTGCTCTCAAACGCCAGCGTCGCCGACTGCGCCGGTTCGACCTTGCCGCGCGCCCGCACCGCCAGCTCCACCGGCGCCGGGGTTGTCGTCGCCGTTGCCGCCGCCAGGTCTTGCGGGACCATCTTCAACAGAGAATTCCCCAAGACCAGCACGCCCACTGCCACTACCATCAACAGGCCAATGATCAATAACAATTTTTTAGGTTTCATCTATCATCTCTCCTGAAAGTCATTGGAAATACATAATGAGTAATGAGAAATGAGTAATGAGAAATGCGTGCTGTGACTCATTACTCATTACCCATTACTCATTACCTAATCCGCATGTAACGCAATCGCCGGGTCCAGCCGCGCCGCGCGGCGAGCCGGGAGGATGCCGGACGCCATCCCCAGCACGATGCTGAAGATGACGGCGGCCACCGCCAACCGGGGCGACAGTTTCAGAATGTCCAGGCCCAGTTGCGCTTCGATCACCGGGTTCAACACGAGCGTGGTCAGCCAGGCCATCCCCACGCCCACGACCCCGCCGACGCCGCCCAGCCGGGCCGCGTCCATCAATATTTCGGCCAGGATGTCGCCATCGTCCGCGCCGACGGCCTTTTTGAGGCCGATCTGGCGCGTCTGCTCGTTGACGGCAATCACCATCGTGTTGATCACCGAGATGCTGCCGACAAACACCGCCACCGAGAAAATCCCCACCATCGCCGCGATCAGCCCCATGAAGACTTGCTGAATGCTGCCGAGAATTTCGGTGATGGAGATCACGTCCAGGCCCGACAGATCGTTTTTGACGGTATGGGTCACGGGCTGCATCTCCGCCACCGACCCGACCCGCAGGCCGACGCCGGCGACGTTGTCCGCGCCGCCCTGCAACCACGAGAGCGCCTCCATCGTCATGAAAGCCGACATATCGTGGCCGCCCACGTCGAAGGGGATGCGCCCCCAGATGCCTACCACCGTGAACGGCTTGCCGTCCACCAGCACCCCATCGCCGACGTTCACGCCCTCGCTGGCGGCTCGCCCTGCCCCCAGCACGATCTCGTCGCGGCTGCCGGGCGTCACAAACCGTCCCTCGGCGATCTCATTGCGCACCGGCATCGCCATGCCCATGTCGCCCGTGCGCGATTCGCTGGCCCAAATCTGCACCTTGATCTCCTCGCCGCCCTCCTGCCCGCTGAAGTTGATGGGGAGTTCGTCCGAGTTGGTTAAGATCACGTCCGTGACGCCGGGCAGACGGCGCAACAGGCGGGCCGTGCCGCGCGTCACCGGCGCGGGCGCATCGCTGTCGGGCACCACCATCAACAACGTCTCCGTCACCTCGGTCACGTTGCGGATGTACGTCGTGAGCGCCTCGGTCAGGCTGCCGAGCACGACCAGGGCGAAGATGCCGATGGCGATGCCGCCCACCGTGAAGAGGTTGCGGGCGTTGCGGCGGATGAGATACCGCAGCCGTTTGAGGCCGCGCCCGGCGTAGGGAACGCTGCCGCCATCGCGCAGGGCCACGACGGGATCGAGGCGGGCCGCCTGCAACGCCGGGTAGACGCCGGCCAGCGCGCCCATCACGACGCTGAAGACGATGATGCCGACGCCCAGGCGCGGTGTGAGGGTGTAGAGCTGCATCCCCAGGCCGGTCGTGAGTAGCTGATTCGCCACCGACCCGATCAACGCCCCGCCGCCCACGCCCACGATTCCGCCGATGAGGGCGATCAGCACGGCCTCGATGACCACTTCGCGCAGGATGTGACCGTCTTCTGCGCCCAGCGCCTTTTTCAGGCCGATCTCGCGGCGGCGCTCCTGCACGCTGACCACCATCGTGTTGACAATCGTGAACGTGCCGATGAGCAGCGACATCACACCGCTGGCCCCCACCACCGCCGAGAAAATCAGCACTTGCTGGCGGGCCTGCGCCACCGTCTCGGTGGGGGAGTTGGCCTGCGCTTCGGGGAACAATTCTTCGAGCTGCGTTGCCAACGCTTCCGGGTCCACACCGGGATTGGGAATCACTGAAATTTGCGTGAACGCGGAATCGCCCAGGATATCCAGCGCGGTATCATAGTTAATGGTCGCTGTGCGGCCTTCGGCGGCGGGCGATTTTTCCCAGATGCCGACGACGGTGAAGGGCCGTTCCTGGATCATCAGGGTGCTGCCCACTTGCAGGGCCATCGAGTCGGCCAGCGCCCACGTCACGACGGTTTCCATGCGGCTGGACGGCGCGGGCAGGCGGCCGGCCCACAACTTCAGGCCATGCGCGGGCGCCTCGTATTCCAGGCCGGGGAGGTCGGATTGCACTCCTATGAACGACTCCGGGTTCACCAGAATGACGACCGAGTTCTCCTCCGGCGGCTTTAAATAGCCGGCGACCGTCAACGTCAGGCCGCGCACGCCGGGCACCCGTCGCATCTGCCGGATGGTGGAGTCGCCCAGCGGCTGAGAAAAGTCGCGCGGGAAGACCGTGATGCGCTGAAACGGGTCTTGCTCATACGCGGCAATCGAGCGGTTCAGTTGTTCGGCGATGCCGCCGACGGCCGTCACGGCGAAAATTCCCACCGTGACCGCCAGCATGGTCAACGCGGTGCGCACTTTGCGCCGCCAGAAGTATTTTAGAATATCAAGCATGATGTCTCCAATGGCGAATAGCAAATATAGACAATCAGATAAAGTTTTGGACAAAGTTATGCTAAGTTGAGCGTAAAACCTAAGACAAGTGTCAAAATCATTATCTGAACCTCTATAGCAAATAGCGAATGGCGCATAGCGAAGGATCGCCGGGTGTTTTGCTGTTTCCCATGATAGAACGGGCTGAATCTCGCATTTATTCGGTCCTTAGGGTTCGTAAAAGAATAACTTTCCGAGGCGAGGTATAATGCTCGCCAAACACGCGAGGGGGCCGAGCTATGACCCAAGAAATCCATGAATGTGAGTGTGCCATCTGCCGTGCCGGGAGTGATCCAGA
>DAOUGD010000316.1:0-11434 GCA_034429475.1 Anaerolineae bacterium | reverse complement strand
CTTTGTTGGGACAATAGAGCGTGTTCCAATCCATTTTCGCATCCTTGTGTAGCATTTGTGATGCTCTTAAGGATACGACAAATGGCACACTATTTCACTTCCTCATCAAGGAAAATGAGGGACAATACCTGTCTTTGCGACTTTGCGTTAAATTCCTCGTCAACGGACATACGCCGTCCGCCCCATCTCCGCCAGCCTTGCAAACCCCGCTGCAATGGGCGCGTCCACCAACACGCGGCCCGCGTCGAAGAAGAGCAGGCGGGAAGCATACCGGCGGGCGACTTCGGGCGCGTGGTTGACCAACACGACGGCGCTCCCCACGCGCGCCTGTTCGGCCAGCCAGCCCAGCAGATGCGCCGCGTTGCGGGGGTCTTGCCCAATCAGCACTTCGTCCAGCAGAATGAGACGGGGCGCGTAGGTCAGCACCGCCGCCAGCGTCAGCCGCCGCTTCTCGCCATAGCTCAGGCGGTAGGGATGATCGTCGCGGCGTTCGTGCAGGCCCGCCGTCGCCAGCAGCGACTCCGCCAGCCGAGCCACATCTTCGCTCCACACACCGAAGTTACGCGGGGCCAGCGTCGCCTCCTGCCAGACGCTTTCGGCAAACAGTTGATGGTCGGGATTCTGGAAGACGTAGGCCGCCGCGCGCGCCAGCCGCGATACCGGCGTCTTCTGCGTGTCCTGGCCGAGAATGGACACCGTCCCCTGCGCCGGCTTGAGCAGCCCCAGCAGGCATTGCAGAAACGTCGTCTTGCCGGAGCCGTTGTCGCCCATCACCGCCACAAATTCGCCCGGCCCAACCTCCACAGAAACGTCGTGCAGCACCGCCTTGCCGTTGTATCCGGCGGACAGGCCGGAGACTTTGAGGAGCGGGGCGTCTCCGTTCAATTTTCTCAACGGATTGAACGGATTGAACGGATTCAAATCTGCTGAATCTGCTGACCAACATTTCTTTGCTTCGGTGAGCCGCCCGTCTTCCAGCCACAGCCAGTGCGGATGGAAGCGCTCCAGGTAGGCCGTCTTGTGCTCGATGACGATGACGGTGATGCGCTCTTCGGCGCGGATGCGGGCGATCACGTCGAAGAGCTGCGCCGTCGCGGGCGGATCGAGGTTGGACGTCGGCTCGTCGAAGATGAGGACGCGCGGGCGGGCCGCCATCACCGAGGCGACGGCCACGCGCTGCTTCTCGCCGCCCGACAGCGACGCCAGCGGGCGCTCCTGCAAGTGCCGGGCGCCGACGATGTCCAGCGCCCACGCCATCCGCTCCCGGATTTCCGCGCGCGGCAGGCAGCGGTTCTCCAGCCCGAAGGCGACTTCGTCCTGCACGGTGAGCGTGCAAAATTGCGCCTCCGGGTTCTGCTGCACCAACCCCACGCTCTCGGCCACATCGTAGACGGGAGCGCGGCGCGCGTCCAACCCGCCGACGCGAATCTCGCCCTCCGCCTCGCCGTCGTACTGATTGAACAGGAAGCCGCCCAACGCCAGCGCCAGCGTGGACTTCCCGCAGCCCGACGGCCCGGCCAGCACCACAAAGTCGCCCTCAGCGATGTCCAGGCTCACGTCATGCAGCGCGTACCGCTCATTGCCCCGAAACCGAAAAGAAAAGTTCTGAATGGAAATCATGGTGAATCAGCGGATCAGCGGATCAGCGAAAAAGCGAGTCGGCGAATCAGCGAGAAAGCGAATCAACGAACAAGAGTTCCCCACTCCTCACTCCTAACTCGCAACTCCTAACTCGCAACTCCTACTTCACCTCAATCGCCGTCACTTGCGGCGCGATGACTGTCCCATCCATCCGCGCGACGGCGAAGGTGATGGTCGTCTCGCCGATGAGGTTGAAGAGGCGGATGTCATCGTCGCCCAGCACGTCGGCCAGGGGGAGCGAGACGAGATCGGCGGGGGTCGTCAAGACGACAGAAGTGGCATCCGGCGCGGGTTGCAGCGCGAGCAGGATTTGGTTCAGCAGCGCACCCTGTACCTTGTACGGGCCGTCGCCCACGTCGAGCGTGATGCTATCCATCGCAAATTGCCAGTCCACGGGATTGTAGGGGGTCGGTTGCGCCACCGCGCCCCCCATGTCCAGCGTGGCGCGGCCGATGACGGTCAACGCCGTCACGCCGCGCACCCACGCCTTGCTGTTCGCCGCGCCCACGATGTCGTAGGAAGCGTCCTGCCCGCGTCCCTGGGACGCCAGCAGCAGGCCGGTGCTGGTCTGCACCTCCGTCATACTGATGAAAAAGGCGTAGCCGTCGGCGGCCTGGACGAGCAGCAAGTCGGCGTCGGGCGCGGGTTCCGCCGGCGTCAGCAAGTCGCGCACGGGGACGCCGGTGTAGCGGGTTGTGACGCCGCGTAACGCGCTGGCGGCGGTGATGGCGGGCAGGTCTCCGTGCGTTTCGGGGTAAGCGTAGGGCGCGGTCACTGCGCCGCCGATGGCGACCGTCGCCGCGCCGCGTTGGGTGGTGAACAGGTAGCCCGTGAGGGCGGCGGTCAGCAGCACGGCGCTCGCCAGGAAGATGGGATAAGCCCGGCGGCCCATCGGCTGCGGCGGACGATCTTTGACCACGCCGGCGCGCCGCAGAGCCGCCAGGAGGATGTGCGCCAGGAATCCGGCAAAGACGACGCCGGACAGCCCGGCCACCACGCCGAGAATCACGATAGCGCCGTAGGAGAGGATGTCGGCCGGCAGCGCGGCAAACAGTTGGAACACGAAAACGTTGGAGGCGGACGCCAATCCCCCGGCCAGCAAATATCCCGGCAGCCTATCCTTGTCGCGGAAGGGCAGGAAGCCGATGTCCACCAGCACACCGGCCACCACATCCACCAGGACAATCAGTAGGCCGTGCGTGTTGCCGGTGAGCAGTTCGACCGCGCCTTTGAGGAGACCGACCATCGTCCCCGCGCCCTGCTTGCCGGTGAGGCCGACGGCCAGCGTCAACCAGAGGACGTGCAGGCCGGCCGCCCACTGGAATCCGCCGGGGACGCCGACCAGCGATTGGATCATCCGCCCGATGGCGTTGATGTACGTGCTGGTCACACCGCCCAACGCCGCCAGCGCCGCCAACATCAGCAAATCGCGTGTGGAAAAATAGTATCGAGGGGAAGTTGTACGCATCATTTCACCTGATTTATTTCGGATACGTGAAGCGTGAAACGTGAAACGTGATGATCTCCCTGTGAAAGCCTCACGTTTCACGTTTCACGTTTCATAACAATAAAAAACGGCGTCCGTAGAAAGGACGCCGTCGCAAGGCCACAAGGCATACCATGCCAGACTTTGCATCAGCGCATCCCCTTTCCAAAGGTGGGAGGCGCAGCCGTTTCCCGCTGCACCCTATCGGTCGCCCGCCATGAACCGCAGTTTTTAGGCTATGACGACTCGGAGACGCCAGACTTCGATGGGAAATTACGTAACCGGGGCTTATCGTAGCACGGTTTTGTTATCTGACAAGACCAAACGGCGTTGGCGCATTGTGCGAATGTGTTGGTCAGCGCATGATCACAAGCATACATCTAACAGCAAGCTCATTGCTTATCCGCCTCACGTTCGCGGCGTTGTTGTTCCTCATAACGGCGCACGACGTCCTGAACCCAACGCTCGAAAAGTTCAGGAGTGAAAGTCGTCCAATCTTCAGCATTAAGGCGTGCTTGTTCAAACAGATAGTCTATGGTGGCCTGATCATACGTCGCTTCCCAGTCCAATAACCAGCGAGGTTTCAGAAAGTTTGGTTTGAGTACCATAAATAGAAGGGCAACGAGAAACCCTCCATACATACCAATGTAGAATAGTATATCCCGCAATAGACTTTCCTCTATCTGGGTACTTAATACTGCTAATATCAAACCTATACCAAGGGGCAAATTACCATAATATCCGTATTTGGGAATAGAAAGCCCTCGTTGTCTAAGAAACACGTTTCTGTAATATCCCAACTTGATCCTCAAAGCTTGATAAACAAGCGCTATTCCCATTATCACAAAGATACCCATTCTTATACCTCAATCATTACTCAATATGTGAATATCCTCTCCAATTATAAAACCAGTACATCAACATATCCCCTACTATCGGCTCAACTAAGTAACCGCTAATTAAAGCGACCTCAAAACCAGAGTTAATTACTCACTCTCGTTGTGTTTTCTTTCTCATAGCGCTGAACGACATCCTGAACCCAACGCTCGAAAAGTTCAGGAGTGAAAGTCGTCCAATCTTCAGCATTAAGGCGTGCTTGTTCAAATAGATAGTCTATGGTGGCTTGATCATACGTCGCTTCCCAGTCCAATAACCAGCGAGGTTTCAGAAAGTTTGGTTTGAGTACCATAAATAGAAGGCCAACGGGAAGTCCCCCAAACATACCAATGTAGAATAGTACATCCCGCAATAGACTTTCCTCTACCAGGGTACTTAATACTGCTAATATCAAACCTATACCGATTGGTAAGTAACCATAGTGCCCGTTTCGGGGAAAAGGAAGACCTCGTTGTCTGAGAAACTCATGTTTGCGATATCCTAACTTGATCCTCAAAGCTTGATAAACAAGCGCTATTCCCATTATCAAAATGATACCTTCCATTCTTATACCTCAATCATTATTCAATATGTGAATATCCTCTCGCATTGTAATAAGGACATTTATCTTACCCCCCCCTGATGCTCATACAAGCCAATTGTAGCATCCCACCGCCAATCCGTAAACAGACAAGGCGCGGCAAGCGGGTACGCCAGCTTAAGGCACGGCCTTCAACCCGTGAATTTTCGGCTAACGACAAATATGCAAGATACGACACGCGAGGCAATAAATTAATCCACCGCGTTTTGGTGTATAATAGGGGCTTGGAGTGACCCCTCTTAATGAAGGCCACTGACTCGCAGTGGGAGGAACAAGCATTGGAAGAAGACATTGAAGTTATCGGTCGGGACACCGCCGGCCAGATCAAATCAGTAGACATTCAACACGAGATGCGCACGGCGTATCTCGACTATGCGATGAGCGTCATCGTGGCGCGGGCGCTGCCCGACGCGCGCGATGGCATGAAGCCCGTACAGCGGCGGATTCTCTACGCGATGCACGACATGGGCATCCGCCCCAACACCCCGCACAAGAAATCGGCCCGCATCGTCGGCGAGGTGCTCGGTAAGTACCACCCGCACGGCGATTCGGCGGTGTACGAGGCGATGGCGCGGCTGGCGCAGGATTTTTCGATGCGATACATGCTGGTGGATGGGCAGGGGAACTTCGGCTCGGTGGATGGCGATTCCCCGGCGGCCATGCGGTACACCGAAGCGCGCCTCGCCCCCCTGGCGATGGAAATTCTGGCCGACCTCGAAAAGGACACCGTGGATTGGGTGGACAATTTTGACGGCAGCCTCAAGGAGCCGGCGGTGCTGCCGACCCGCGTGCCGAATCTGCTGGTCAACGGCGCGACCGGCATCGCCGTGGGCATGGCGACCAACATCCCGCCCCACAATTTGGGGGAAATTACCGACGCGCTGATGCACCTGCTGGATCACTGGGATCGCCGGGATGACATCACCGTCGAAGAACTGATGGACTACGTCAAAGGGCCGGACTTTCCCACCGGCGGGCAAATCCTGGGGCACGAGTCCATCATCAAGGCCTACGCCACCGGGCGCGGCAAGGCCGTCGTCCGCGCCACCGCCGCCATCGAGGAGATGCGCGGCAGCCGCTTCCGCATCGTCATCACCGAAATCCCCTACATGCTGAACAAATCCAGCCTGCTGGAAAAGATTGCGCTGTTGGTGCGGGAAGGCAAGCTGGATGAAATCAGTGATTTGCGCGACGAATCCGACAAGCGCGGCATGAGCGTCATCATCGAACTCAAACGCGGCGCGCAGCCGCAGAAGGCGCTCAATCAGCTTTACAAGCACACCCCCCTGCAATCCACGTTTGGGATTCAACTGCTGGCCCTGGTGGACGGCGTGCCGCGCATTCTGCCGCTCAAGCGGATGCTGCAAATCTTCCTCGACCACCGCATTGAGGTGTTGGTCCGCCGCAGCCAGTACGAGTTGAACAAGGCGCAGGAACGCGCGCACATCCTGGAAGGATTGCTCATCGCGCTGGATCACATGGATGCCATCATCCACACCATCCGCGAATCGCCGGATGTAGAAACCGCCCGCACACAGCTCATGACGGGCTTCGGCCTGAGCGAGGTGCAGGCGCAGGCGATCCTCGACATGCAACTGCGGCGGCTCACCGGGCTAGAGCGGACCAAACTCGAAGAAGAGTACGCCGAACTGCTCAAGACAATTTCCTATCTGGAGGGATTGCTCGCCTCGCCGCTGCAACAACGGCAGGTCATCCGCGCAGATTTGCAAGAACTGCGCGAGCGTTACGCCGATCCGCGCCGCACGCAGATTCGCCCCTTCGCCGACTCCACCTTCGACGAAGAGGATTTGGTGAAGGAAGAGGACGTGCTCATCGTGATCACGCAGCGCGGCTACATCAAGCGCACGCCCTGGACCGAGTTCCGGGCGCAGCGGCGCGGCGGGCGTGGCGTTATCGGCATGGCGACCGGCGACGAGGACGAGATCAACAGCCTGATTTCGGCCAACAGCCACGACACGCTGCTGTTCTTCACCGACAGGGGCAAAGTCTACCAGGAGCGCGTGTACCAAATCCCCGACGCGGGGCGCACGGCCAAAGGCTCGCTGATTGCCGGCATTCTGGCCATCGCAACCGAGGAGCGCGTCACCGCCGTCGTCGCCGTCTCCAGTTTTGAGGACGACGAAGAATCCCCGCGCTATCTGATGATGGTCACGCGCATGGGCCGCGCCAAGCGGATGACGTTGAGCGAGTTGAGCGCGGTGCGCCCTAGCGGCGTCATCGCCATCACGCTGAACGACGACGACGAGCTGGCGTGGGTGCGCCTGACGCAGGGCAACGACGATATCATGCTGGTGACGGAACAGGGTCAGGGGATTCGCTTCAACGAGCAGGATGTGCGGCCGATGGGCCGGACGGCGGCCGGCGTCACCGCGATGCGGATGGACGAAGGCGATCTGGTGGCCGTGGCGGAAGTGGTCGAACCGAAAGGCGCGCTATTCCTGGCGACGCTCAAGGGCTACGGACGCTGCACCGATTTAGACGAATTTCATACCCAGGGGCGCGGTGGGCGCGGCGTGCGCGCTTACAGCGTGTCGGAAAAGACCGGCCTTGTGGTGGATGGGCGTGTGGTGCAAGACGCCGACGAGTTGACGATGATCTCAGAAAACGGCATCGTCATCCGCACCACTGTCGCCAAAATCCCCAAACTGGGGCGCACCACGCGCGGCGTGCAGATGATGGATTTGAAAGAAAAGGACCGCCTCGCCTCAGTCGCGCGGCTGTTTAACAGCAATGGCGAAGAAGAGTAATCAGGAATGAGTAGTGAGTAAAAAGAAATGAGAAATGAGTAAGAAGAAATGGGTAATGAGTGCTCTCCACTCATTACCCATTACTCATTACCCATTACTCGTTTCCCTCATCAACGGAGAACAGGGTTATGCCAGACAAAATTCGCGCCGGTTCAAATCAGTTAGTGGCGTTGTTGGCGGATGCGGAGCCGACGGCGCTGGCGGAGACGCTGACGGCGTTTGCCAACGCGGACGGCGGCACGCTGTACGTCGGCGTGAACGAGGACGGCGTCCCCGCCGGAGATGTAGCGCCGGAGGATTTCGACGCGGCGATCCAGCAGGCCGAGCGTCTGTGCCGTCCCCCGATCCCGGTGCAGTGGGAGCAGATGGACGTCGGCGGCGCGTTTGTGTTCGTGGGGCGCGTGGCGCGGGCGGAGTCGCTGCACACGCTGGCCGACGGGCGAATTTTGGCGCGGGCGGGCGCGCTGAATCGCGTGGTCAGCGGCGCGCAGGTGCAACAGTTGGTGGCGACGCGCGTTACCGGCGAGTACGAAGCCGAGCCGCAGCCCGGCGCGACGCGCGATGACTTCGACCCGGACATCCTGCGCGAATTCGTCGAGGCGTGGGGGAAACGGCAAGGCCGGCCTCAGACTGCGCCGCTGGACGATATGCTGACCGAGTTGGGCTGGCTGACGCCCGGCAAGCAGCCGACGGTGGCCGGGATTTTGCTCTTTGCCCGCAAGCCGCAGGTGTTCATCCCACGCAGCGGCCTGACCTTCGTACGCTTTGACGGTCCGCATGGACAGTCTGCCGTGAGCGCAACCGAACGGCGCGAGGAAGGCGAAGCCGTCTACGGGCGGCGCGTCGAGGTCGAGGGGCCGCTGCCGCACGTCATCCGGCGCACCTGGGACATCATCCAGGAGGAAATCCGGGTGGGGGCGGTGGTGAAGGGGCTGGAGCGCAAAGAGCAGTGGCTCTATCCGCCGACGGCCATCCGCGAAGCGCTGGTCAATGCGGT
Organism: Anaerolineae bacterium; assembly: GCA_034429475.1. GTDB lineage: Bacteria > Chloroflexota > Anaerolineae > B4-G1 > SLSP01 > JAKQHY01. The sequence continues at coordinate 3,065 of DAOUGD010000316.1, read as the reverse complement.
AGCACACCGGGATTACCGGGTGCGCGGGCGCGCCATCGAAATACGCATGTTCCCGGATCGGTTAGAAATCTACAGCCCTGGCGGGCTGCCCGGCTTCATCACGCTGGACAATATCGTGGACGAGCATTTCTCGCGCAACCCGCGCATCGTCAACGGCCTCTACCAGTGGGGTTACATCGAGGAATTGGGGTTGGGCGTGGACTTGATGATCGAAGATATGGTCAACGCCGGGCATCCGCCGCCTGAGTTCCGTCCAACGGAGCACTCGTTTACGGTGGTATTCCAGAGCGTCCAGGAGCGCCGCCCCCTGATGCCGGCCACCAGTGATTTGACGATGAACGAGCGGCAAGCGAAGGCTCTGTCGTTCATCCAGCAGAATGGGAGGCTTACCAACCGCGACTACCAGTTACTCTGCCCGGACGTCAGCCCGGAGACGCTGCGTCTGGATATGGTGGACATGGTCGAGCGCGGGGTGCTGCTCAAAATCGGGCAGAAGCGGGGAACGTATTACATTATGAAGTAAACGAAGTGGAGCAGACTTTCCAGTCTGCCCCACTTCATTATCCCTGTAAAGCTTGCTCAAAGGCGGCGGCAATGGGCGGGTCCATCCCCACGATTTCCGCTAAGGCGCGAATGGGCAAAGGCAAAGGCGCTTGCCAGAGCCACTCGATGTTCAACCAGAAGCCGGGCACAACCAGCGACTCATAGCGACCGGCGCACGCCCCCAATCGCAAGGTATAATACCGGCCTTGCAGCTCGTAAAACTCTGCCTGCTGCCGTTGCGGATCAATGAGCCAATACTCCGGCACACCGCCCTGCGCATATTCGTAGAATTTATCCCCCCGATCGCGCCCGATGCTCTCCGGGGACACAATCTCTACTACCAGATCGGCGGGGCCATCCAGGTAGGTGGACTTAAGCCGGTTCAAGTGCGCCTGTTGGATGAACAGGAGATCAGGTTCACGGCCATGAGTCAATTTCATCTGGAAGGGCGCACTGCGCACCACCCCCAGGTTGCGCGATTGAACGTAGATACGGAGCAGCGCCGTCAGAAAATCGGAAATGTCTTGATGTTGATTACTCGCCGGTGATGTCATCATTACCTCTCCATTGACCCATTCTGCCAGGGTGTCTTCGTCGGCCCAGGCAAGAAATTCCTCGTAAGTCATTTTCAGCGGCTCGGTGGTATTGAGCAACCACTCTCCCAACGAATGTAAGGTTTCCAGGTCAAATTTGGGGGGCACGGAAACTGTAAAATGCACTTGGGACGTTGTCTCAGCCATAACTTCAACCCCCTTGAAAATTGTGATCAGGGTCAGGGATTAGGAATTATTCGCAATCCCGGATCCTCTAATTGAACTACCAAGCGTTTCTCGCCGCCTAACGGTGCGCATAAGCCGCCGTGCCGAGCAAAGCGGAGTGCGGTCGGCTTGATGCGCGGGTTAGCCGCGCTCATCATTGAACCTGCCATGCCTGGACCAGTTGCCTTACCTGTTTCGAGCAATAACCCGCGCGCTTCATCTTGTACCCACTCCAATTTGTGTTCTGAGAGATTCCTCAGCGTAATTGCTACTTCCACTGGGTATATGCTCTTTAGAAACTCTATCGCATCAAATTGTAGATACGGATAAGGGTCGTCAAGTATGCGCCTCGCAAGTGGATAAGCACGCGGATCTCTACTCTCGGCCAACAATGTTAATGCTGTATCACGATCGTCTGGATCCTCGCTGTTGATCAGCCTTTCCAAAATGCGCCAGCCCTGCTCAGGGTCATTGCTGAGTATCTCGCGGCCCGCTTGAGTGCGTGTATTCACGTAACCTTGATGCTCAGCAAATATCCATTCCATTAACCGTTGACGTTGGTCAGGAGCTTTATCCAGCAACTTACTGATTACTTGCCAATCAGCATCGGGGCTGCCATAATCTCGTCGAAGGAGTTCCTTTGCCTCTACAAGAATGTTAAACATGGTCGAATTTTCAAGTCAAATGTCACGAATATTTCGGAGATTTTTTTTGTGTTGTGTGTGACATTGCGCGGCTAACCCGGGATAATCCGCGTACCGGCTTCGCCGCGCAGCGCGGGGATGATGTGCGCCGGGTCGGTGATGATGGCCTCTTTGCCGCCGGCATCCATGTACCAGAGAATGGCCTCGATTTTGGGCGCCATGCTGCCCTTCGCAAAGTGGCCTTCCGCCAGGTACTGCCGGGCTTCGGAGATGGTCATCACGTCCAGCGCCCGCTGATCGGGCTGTTTGTAGCGCAGGTAGACCTTGTCCACCGCCGTCGAAATCAGGAAGAGGTCGGCGTTGATCTTCTGCGCCAGCAGTGATGAGGCGTAGTCCTTGTCAATGACTGCCGCCGTGCCCAGGTAGTTGCCGTTTTCGTCCTCAATGACGGGGATGCCGCCGCCGCCGACGGTGATCGCGCAGATGCCGTTGTCCAGCAGCGTTTGGACGACGTCTAGCTCGATGATCTGCTTGGGCAGCGGCGAGGCAATCACGCGCCGCCAACCGCGCCCGGCGTCTTCCACGACGCTCCACTTTTCTTCGGACACGCGCCGTTGCGCTTCGGGTTCATCCATAAAGCCGCCGATGGGCTTGGTGGGGTGCTGGAAGGCCGGATCGTTGCGGTCTACCAGGACTTGGGTGATCACGGTCGCCACGCTTTTCTTGATCTTGCGATGATAGAATTCGTTGTTTAAGTTCTGCTGAAGCGCGTAGCCGATGGCGCCCTGCGAATCCGCGCCGCAGGCGTCAATCGGCACCTCATGCATCCCATCCACCTTGTGCGCGATCTCCGAGCGCCGCAGGATGAAGCCGACTTGCGGCCCGTTCCCGTGCCCAATGGCGACATCCCAGCCCAATTCGATCATGTCGGCAATGTGATGGCAGGTTTCCTGCGCCGCCAGATATTGATCCTCAACGGATTGATGTTTCTTGTCCTTGATCAGGGAATTGCCCCCAATGGCAATCACAGCCCACTTACGGTCGGTCATCGTTTGCTCCTTATAGAAATAGCCGCTAAAGCGGCGGATTAAAAAGTGTGTTTGCGCGGACGGTGTACCGT
>DAOUGD010000315.1:0-7564 GCA_034429475.1 Anaerolineae bacterium | reverse complement strand
CGCGCCTTTAGGCGCAAATCACGAGCCAAAACGAATTTTCGGATAGATTCTAAATAAAACGCCGATCTGGCAGAGCCAGATCGGCGTTTTGGGGTTCAAAGATGATCGCCAAAGCGCCCTATGGCTCAGTTGGCAATGTCGGCTCAGGCGTTGGCGGTGGCGCTGCCGGTTCAGACAATGGCGCGGACGGCGGCGCCGGCGTCAGGGCGAGCGCCAATACCTCGGATACATCGTCCACCATAATGAATTCCAGATCGTTCCGCACAGCGTCAGGAATTTCGTCCAGGTCTACCTCGTTCAAACGCGGCATGATGACCTTTTTCAATCCACAGCGATGCGCCGCCAGCGTTTTATGCTTGAGTCCACCAATCGGCAGCACCTGGCCCTGCAGGGTTACTTCCCCCGTCATCCCAATCTCCGGGTTGACCGAGCGACCGGTCAACAGCGAAACCAGCGCCGTGACCATCGTGATACCGGCCGAAGGCCCGTCTTTGGGGATTGCCCCCGCCGGGACATGCAGGTGAATCTTCCCCTTACAACCATCCTCGCATATTCCCAATTCTTTCCAATGAGCCTCAACATAGCTGAGGGCAATCCGGGCCGACTCGCGCATTACGTCACCCAATTGACCGGTGAGGATCAGATTGCCGTCGCCGCCGGGCATCTTGGCGGCTTCCACAAAAAGCACGTCGCCGCCGGCAAACGTCACCGACAGGCCGGTAGCCACGCCGGGTTTCTCAGTGCGCAAGGCCGCCTCAAAGTGATAACGCGGCTTGCCAAGCAACTCATGAACCTTATCGGCATCAATCTGAATGGGCAAATCGGCTTTTATAGATTCGTCGGCTATCCCGGTCGCCACTTTGCGGCAAATTTTCCCAATGGAACGCTCCAACTGGCGCACACCGGCCTCGCGAGTATAGTCGCGGATCATCGCCCGGACAGCCTCTTCGCTGAATACAATTTCCTCCGGCAGCAGCCCATTGACCTCAAGCTGGCGCGGCGCGAGGTATTGGTTGGCAATGTGGACTTTGTCATATTCGGTGTACCCGTCAATCTCGATGATCTCCATACGATCCAACAGCGGCGCCGGGATGGTCGCCGTCGTATTGGCCGTGCAGATAAACAGCACCTTGCTCAGGTCAAAGTCCACGTCCAGGTAGTGATCGCGGAAGGCGTGGTTCTGCTGCGGGTCCAGCACTTCCAGCAGCGCCGAAGAAGGGTCGCCCCGCCAATCCGCGCCGATTTTGTCCACTTCATCCAGCATAAAGACTGGGTTTTTCACCTCAGCGCGTTTGACCGCCTGCATAATGCGTCCTGGCATAGCGCCGATGTAGGTGCGGCGGTGCCCGCGGATTTCGGCCTCATCGCGCATCCCCCCCAGGCTCATGCGGGTGAATTTGCGGCCCAGGGCGCGCGCCACCGACTGCCCCAGCGAGGTCTTGCCCACACCGGGCGGCCCCACCAGGGCCAGGATAGCACCCATCCCTTCCACCTTGCGCCCTTGCAGGTCGGCCGCCAGGGTTTCGTCCAGCCCGCGTTCGATCCGCAGTTTACGTACCGCCAAGAATTCCAGGATGCGCTCTTTCACATCCTTCAAATTGTAGTGATCCGCATCCAACACCTGGCGCGCGTTGACAATGTCCAGATTATCCTCGGTCACTGCCTGCCAGGGAATGGCAATCAACCAATCCAGATAAGTCTTGATGACCCAATATTCAGCAGCCTGTGGGGGCATCTTCTCCAACCGCTCCAATTCTCGCAGCGCCACATCCTTGGCCTCGTCTGACATGCCACATTCTTCAATTTTCTGGCGGTATTCGTCGGCCTCCCGTTTGCTTTCGTCTCCCTCCCCCAATTCCTTGCGGATGGCATCCATCTGCTGGCGCAAGTAATATTCACGCTGCGTCTTTTCAATTTCCTCTTTGGCCTTTTCCTGGATGCGCTGGCCGATCTCCCGCACTTCTAGCTCGCGGGTCAATACCTTGACCAGAAATTCCATCTTGTGCATCATGCGATCCGTTTCCAGGAGTTTTTGCCCCTCTTCCATTTCCACCCGCATATTGGACGCCAGCAGGTACACCAACAGGCGCAGGTCTTCCAATTGCTGAATGAAACGAATCGCCTCTTCTGGGAATTGCGGGATCAGTTCGGCCAGTTGGGTGGCGACTTCCAACAGGCTGCGGCGCAACGCCTCCTCAATCACCGAGTTCTCCACAATATCGGGGACCAGCTCGATGTGCGCCTTGAGATAGGGGTCTTCCGCCGTCCACTGCACGGCGCGGAAACGCTCCAATCCCTGAACAAAGACGGTCAGTGTACCGTCCTCACCCCGCATCACGCGATGCACAATCGCCACCGTCCCGATAGAATAAACTTCATCTGCGCGAGGAATCTCGACGGAGGCGTCCTTCATTGCCACCAGCCCCACGATACGGCTGCCGCGCTCTGCATCCTCAATCAACTGCACCGAGCGCGGAATTCCTACCGCCAGCGGCATCACAATATAAGGGAAAGCCACCGTGTTGCGCAACGGTAGAATCGGCAGTTCTTTAGGAATCCGGCGAACAATCTCATCAAGATTCTGATCTTGTAAATTGAACCAGGGTAACATGTTTCCTCCAACCAGAATACCGGGTATATCCAGCACTAAAAATTTATCCAAAAATTATAACGATGACGCGCCTTTTATGTCGGGCCGGTCGGCTAAAACGGCCTTCAGATGCACATCAGAACCAATTTTCGGATAGAGCCTCAACCTATAAGGTTATTGAAGCATTATAACATGGGTAGTATTAGAAGCATATCAGAAAATGGAAGTCAAATCACAAAAGGGTGAGGAACCCCGAATAATGAAATGATGCGCAGACGCACAGCACGAGGGAATAGTGTGAATTGCGATAAATACCCCGGACAGGACTTGAACCTGTAACCTTGTGCTTAGAAGGCACTTGCTCTATCCGTTTGAGCCACCGGGGCATGAAAATACGAGGCGGCAGCCTCAGAATCGGGGAATATCCAAAATTATCCAGGGGGAACTGAAAACGGCGACGCCTCTCTTCCAGGTTAACCGACCATCGGGCGCAGGCCCTTGCGGACCACACCACTGGCGATGACGCGCAAAACCCGGTCGGCCGGCTGCCCCACCAAACGGGAGAGGGCGCGGGACGAAAGCGGTTGGTTGCCGTTGCTCAAGAAGACGCGAAACACCGCCTCAATCAGAGTGGGCGCCTGCATAATGTAGGCCGGGTCATCCCCACAGCGGGTCGCGATCAGATATTGCAATCCCCGCACCTGCCGCACCTCGCCCGTTTCCCAATCAATCAGGTCAATCCGCTCGTCCACCCGTTGCCCTGCATACACTTCCCGTAGCTCCGCCGGCAAATGCGCAACCAGTTGCACGCCCAGATCTAAATTCTGTTCTTCCCACCAGCTGTAATCAATGTGAAATAGCGTGTCTATAGTGGGTTTGATGAAATTCGCAAACCCGGCGTTAGGAGGAAGCGTTGTCATGATTCTTCACCTCGATAGGCCCAGTAGTTGTCGCCCAATGAGATATAGCGAGAAGAAGCGGCCAGCGTTGCCAGCATTGGCGCCGGCGCAATCCGCCGCAGCAGGTTTAGCACACTGTACAACGTGACCCCGTGGACGGCCCGCTGCAAGCTCAACCCCGCCAGACCGCTGAAAGCGGTTTCCATCAAAGACTCCAGGGACATGCGCTGCAATTTTTCCGCCAATCCATCCACCGAATCAGGGTCCGGAACGGCTACGGCTGCCAATTCGTCGAATTCGCACGCCACCGGCACCCGCGTCACCTCAAAATTGAGCTGACCGTCCTCGGCGGTGACGGTGCGCAACCACTCGCGGCGCCGCGAGCGGATCTTGCGTACATTAACCACAATGTTCCCCGATTTCTCGTGGCGCTTCAAGTCAATGAAGGCGCCCACACCCACCTCATTTTTGGTGTACCAGTCCGCCAACCCAAAGACATACCGCCCACTGCGCACTACCCAGCCCGGAAATTCTTCCCCGGTGACGCCATCCACGAAGGAGAACATAATGCGATCCGTCACGCGGGCAGTCGGGAACAATTTGGCGACCCGCGCCGCCAGCGGCAGGGTTCGACTGCGCCAGTGAGGATATGTTAAGACTACCGTCACCGACGCTTCCACCGAAGTGTCAGTGGCCGCGTCGCCCCACTCATCGTCCACCACTTTCTCCAACGAAAGCATCACGTCGTCGAGCAAACCGCGATTATAGGGGATGGGTATATACCGCAACGGCGGCGGAGTTTCCAAAACTTGCCTGGGTTCCATCCGCCGCAGATACCACAATCCCTTACCGCTAGGGCCAACCTCGTCAAAACGATGATCTCGCAACAGGGCGTTCTCCAGGGAGAAAACCTTCAGCGGCAAGGCGACCTCGGAAGGCAACTCCATGTCCTCCAAAAAGGCCTCTGTAGGCGTCGGCCCGCCGCCGTTCATATCCAGCAGCGCCTCGGCAATATTCAACTGCCCCGGCGAAATCTCTACCACCAGGTCGCGCAAGAACCAACGCTCGGCAACAGCTAGGAATTGCACATTCATTTCCAGCGTAGAACGCAGCGCTTTCTGCACTTTAGCGCCGTACTGCACGTAGAGGTCGTCCACCGCCAGGTCCTCTACCGGCATATCGGCGACGGTATTGAGTGGGTGCTCCTGCCGCAAGCCGATCACAAATTCGCGCTCGGCGCCGCTTTGCATCCGCACCTGCATTACCGAGAACGGCTCGTACTCAGGGTTGTGACCGGGTCGCACGGCCACCACCTCGGCCAAAGCATTGTTCAAGTGCGGGAAAACGACCTTCTCTCCCACCTCATAAAGCGCCTCCGGCCGGTAAACCTGTCCCTGGGATAAAATATCCCGCAGCGAATTCATTGCCTCTTCGTGGCGATAACGCACTACCTCATAGGCCAGGGTTTGTAGAGTCTCCGGCTGCTCGCGGTCTACCAGGAAATTGACCAAATGCTCTACATCGGCCGGAGTAATCGCAAATTGTTCCCAATATTGGTTGTTATGCACAGTACTACTCGTACTCATAATCCTCTCGACTTCCTGAACGCTATTAAGATGACAGAGAAAATTATACCAGGAAAGGAAAATTATACCAGGATGTGACACTCAACGCCGTCACGCCCAAGAAGGAGACACCCCGATTCCCTAGATTATCGGTCTTGACAAAAGTTATTCTCGCAGTAAAACTCGCAGCCGATACGTATGCGGCAATATTTATAGTATAAAGTCTCTAACCCCATCTCGCGCCCACGATCAGTCTTTACCCTATTCCCTTCACTCAGGAATCCGAGCAGTATCAACTTTTGCACGTCTCCGTCCCTAGTGGTTCTGCCTGTGCGCCCCGTATGGCGCGCACCTGTGTACCGCCACCCACTACTACGATGTGAACGAGGAACCGCGCAGCGACGACTTCGGCCTCTTCGGGCAGGTGCAGAAGACGTACGACAGCAACGGCAGCGCCACGATTACCTACTACAGTTATGATGCCTTTGGCTGTCCGGCGCAAAAGGTGCGCCCTGGCGACAGTTTCTCTTATCCCACCACCCTCTATCTATACACCGACGCTTACAGCGGCGGCGGCTTGCAGGGCCAGAGCGTCGTCAACACCGGCTACGATGCCCTCGTCCGCGCCGTCACGGCCTACGTGCCGGAAAGCGAAGCCACCACCTGGGCTTTCAGCCGCCCCACCGGCTGGAACACGCGCGCCCGTACCCAAACTGGCTACGATGCGCTGGGGCGTACCACGGTGGTGACCGCCACGGACGGCAGTGTGACGCGGCAGGTGTATAACATCGCCTACAACCCCGCCGACCCGGACTTCGCCACGCCGCGCGCGGTGGTCTACCAGATTGACGCCAACAATCACTTCACCCGCCAGAGCTATGACGTCTACGGCCAACTCCGCAGCGTCAGCGAGAGTTCATCCACCTGGCCGAATTGGGGCACCGAAACCCGCACGCGCTACGCCTACGATACCCTAGCGTAACGGTTGTGCAATCAGTGGCCGAAGTACAGAAAACGGCCAAAAACAACCAAATTCAAACCTTAACAATTTCATCTGAATCGGGTATGCTCGCGCTCATTCAACCCTTAAGCGAGGAATGGAATGAGCGAAGAAATCCCTACCGCGGTCACTACCCAGCATGCCTTTTTGGTCATCTGGGGCAATTATGCCCAAGAAATCGGGCTGATCGCCCGATTAATGGCGGTACCGATCGCCCAACGCAGTCGTGATCACACCCCGCATACCAAAGTGATCGAGTTTCTGCTGGCGATTTTGAGTGGCACACCCTACTTGCAGGATATTAGTCGCGCGGCCCATCCCTTGAGCAAGGATCAGGCGGTGGCCTGCGCCTGGCAGCAACCCGGCTGGGCGGATTATAGTGGGGTGAGTCGGACCTTGCAGCGGCTGGATGCCGCCACGGTCACGGCCATCAACCAGGTGTTTGAGGAAGTCAGCCAGCCTTGGCTCGCCGCCGAAGTGCAACGGCAACTGACCACCACCGGCCGGTTGATTTACGATGGCGATCTGACCGGGCTGCCGGTGTCCGATACCAGTACCAGTTATCCCGGCGCGGCGTATGGGTATATGGCGACGGAGGTGCGGTTGGGGTATCAAGCGGCCTTGGTCAGCCTCAGCAGTACAACCTATGGGCGGCTGTGGTTGGCGGTAGACCATCATCCGGGGGACACGGTGTCCGCGACGCAAGCGGTGGCGTTGGTGTTGGCGGCGGAAGCCCGGACGGGCCGGCGGCCGCGCCGCCGGACGGAGTTAGTGGCGCAGCGCTTGCAGGGGTATTATGCGCAGATTGCGGAGGTGAGTGTGCGGCTGGCCCAGCAGGAGCGCATAATCCAGGACGGCACGGCCAAACTGCAAGGCTTGCGCTAGGCAACCTCACCACCGTCACCGATACTATGCCCACTCCCAATGTCACCACGATGAAATATGATGCACTGGGCCGCAAGACGGAGATGAACGATCCCGATATGGGCCGGTGGTATTACTACTACGACACTGCCGGGAATCTGATCGCGCAGGTAGATGCGCGCAACCAGGCCAGCAACTTCTACTACGACGCCCTCAACCGGCTGCGCGGCAAGACGTATGCCACGACGACCACACCGGCCACTTACGCGCGCCCGGCCGACCCCGGCTACAGTGGCTATGCGGTTAAGTACTATTATGACGAATCCGGCTATGGCTACAGCAAAGGCTACCGCACGCGCACGGTGGACGCCAATACCAACACCGCCTGGACTTACAACGCCCGGGGGCGCGTGACGCAGGAAAGCAAAACGATCAGCGGCAACCAATTCTACACCACCTATACGTATGATGCCCTGGATCGCGTCGTAACCATGACGTATCCCGACGGCGAAGTGGTGCAGAGCACTTACAATGCCGCCGGACAGCCAGCCAGCCTGCGCAGCACTACCTACAACAACTACCCCTACGTGAACAGCGCTACCTACAATGCCCGTGGGCAGCAACTCACGCTGGGGTATGGCAACTC
>DAOUGD010000314.1:0-6334 GCA_034429475.1 Anaerolineae bacterium | reverse complement strand
GTGCGCTTGAACCAAGTCGCCACCGAAACGGAGCGCACTATTTATCAGGTGAAGCATCAGTTGTTGGATAACTATATGGTTGAACAATTGCGTGCCCCGACCATCAAGATGACTTTTGCGTAAGTCCTAATCAAATAAAACTTCACAGAAGGTGTACCACAACTACTATCAGGAGAACTTACAAAAATGGGGCGGATTATCGAATCCGCCCCACTTTTTATTACGATACCTTTTATGCTTCCAAATCAAACAGCATATCCAACAGCATTTCCAACAGCGTGTTCAGCTTTTCCTGGGCGTTTTCGGCGCGGGCGACTTGAATCTCTACAATCAACTGCGCCAGCGCCTGGTTGTCAGACACCTTCAGGTTGCCAGAGTCCATCAGCCGCTCCGCGCGGGCCAACAGCGCTTCACTCTCACTGTCCAGCGGCAAAATCTCCACTGCGACGGTCCCCGACGGCGCCTGATACGTGTCCAGGTTGTTGCGCGCCGCCAGGATTTGCGCCTCGCTCAGCCGGGCCAGGGACGCCTCAACGACGATCTTTTCCTGCTTGCCGCTGTTGCGATCCTGTGCCGTCACTTGCAGGATGCCGTTGACGTCCATATCGAATTTCACGGTGACGTAGGAAAGGTCGCCGGGTGTTTCCGGTTCCAGGTCGCTGATGAGAAAGTTGCCCAATGACGTGTTTTCTGAAGCAACGTTGCTTTCGCCCTGGTAAACTTCAATGCGGATGGCGTCCTGATCCGGGTACAACGTGCTGAACACGTCCGCTTTGGTGACGGGGATGGTCGTGTTGCGGTGGATGAGCACCTTGTAGCGGTCGGTGATGACGCGCCCCAGGCGGTTCTCTGCAACGGCGATGCCCAACGAGTGCGGCGTCACGTCCACCAGGATCGCGTCAATCGGCTCGCCGGCGATGATGGCCGCCTGCACACCCGCGCCCAACGCCACCACCTCTTCGGGGTTGAGCGTCATCTGCGGCTCGGTGCTCAGGCGATTGGCGACCAGCTCCCACACCGCCGGCACCCGCGAGGAGCCGCCCACCATCAACACCTGCGTCAGCATTTCCGGCGTGACGCCGCCATCCGACAGCACCTTATCCACCGATTCAAGCGTCTGCTCCAACAGGTCCGTGATGCACTCCTCAAATTCGTGGCGGCTCACTTCGTACTCGAGGTGCAAGGGCGTCCCGTTTTTCTCGGTGATGTACTCTTCCTTGATCCACACAAAGGGCTGCTCGCTCAACCCGATCTTCGCCATCTCGGCGGCGCGTTGGAGGCGCGCCCAGGCCCGGCGATCCTGCCGCAGATCAATGCCGTGGTCCTCCGCGAACCAGCCGCCCACCAACTCGGCCAGCCGCTCGTCGAAATCGTCGCCGCCCAGCCGGGTGTTGCCGTGGCTGGCGCGGACTTCGACGATGCCGCCCATCAGTTCCACCAGCGATACGTCGAAGGTGCCGCCGCCCAGGTCGTAGACGAGCGCCAGTTGATCCGCGCCCATGTTCAGACCGTAAGCCAGCGCGGCAGCGGTCGGCTCGTTGATGATGCGGCGGACGTTAAAGCCGGCAATTTGCCCGGCGTCGCGGGTGGCCTGCCGCGCCGCGTCGGAGAAGTAGGCGGGCACGGTGATGACTACGTCGTCCACCGGATTTTTCAGGTTGCGCTCGGCCACGCCTTTCAATTCGCGCAAAATGAAGGCCGAGACTTCCTGGGGCGTAAACTCTTTCGCGCCCAACGTCACGCGCGTCGCGCTGCCCATCTCGCGCTTGATCGAGCGGACGGTGTTGTCGGGATCGTACACGTATTGGTTGCGGGCGGGCGTCCCCACCAGCCATTCGCCGCCGGGGGAATAGCCCACGACGGAGGGGATAATGCGCTCCGCGCCGTTGGGGAGCATAATAGGGTGGCCATCCTTCACGATGGCGACGCCGGAGTTGGTGGTGCCCAGGTCAATGCCTACAATGGTGCTCATAGTACATCCTCTACTGAGATAAATTATGCCTGGGGAATGGGGATTGGGGATTAGGGATGGGGGGCACCCACTCCCTGATCCCCAATCCCTAATCCCTCACTGCTCTTTTACACACAACCACATCAGCGTACCGCAACACGCCGTGCGGATCGCGGTAGCCGCGCCGTTCTTCGGCGATGATGGTGCCGGAAGGCGCGTCGGGATCGTCCACTGTGGCGACGGCGATGTGCAGGTGTGGGTCAAAGGGGACGCCGATGGTGGGGATGGCGGTCACGTTGCCGTCTTCCAGAACGGCGAACAGCCGCTCGCGGACGAGACGCAGGCCGGACAACCAGCCCACGAGCCAGGGGTCGTACTGCTGATCCAGCGACTTCTGCCCGCTGGCGATAGCGTTGTCGAGGCCGTCCAGCGCGGGGAGCAAGGAAAGCAACCACTTGTGCTGCTCCGCCGCCACGCGCTCCGCCACCAGCGCATCGAGCGCGGCGGCGCTTTGTTCCTGCTGCGTTTCCAGCGCCGTCAACACCTGCTCGACGCGCGCGATCTGTTGCTCCGCCAGCATATTGGCTTTGAACTGGCTTTTGCCCAGCTTGCGAACTTCGTTTTCCAGCCCGGCGATGCCGCCATTCCCGGCGGCGCCTTCGCCCGCCGTGGCCGCGCCAAAGTTGCGTTCCAGGCGCGTCAATAAATCGGCCAGGGTGGCCCACACTAAACGATGGTCGCTCATAATTTGGGCGTGCGGTAATCCTCTTTGAAATCGCGGCGGCCCAGGTCGCCCTGGCGTTGCAGTTGCGTCCACACGTCTTCCACATGCACGTCCTGGTCCAGCTTGCCTTTGCGCTTGCGCGGTTCCCAGGTGTAGGGCGGCTGGAAGAGGAACAGGTCGGTCTCCGCCTTAACCTCGTCACTGCGCAACTTCTCGTAGGCCGCGCGGATCAGCTTAAACGTGTCGGCGGCTTGTTCCGGGGGATACTCCCGCACCAGGGCAAAGTACGCCCGCTTGATCTCCCGCGCCGACGCGCCCCGCGTCAATCCCAGCACCGCGTAGGGATCGTGGCTGGCGAAGTTGGGGTGCAGCTCACTGCGACCGGGGGGCATGGCGCCTTCCGGCAGCTCAGATCCCGAAAATTCCGAAAAGGTCTTCGTCATCGTCATACTCCTCGTCGTCAAATTCGTCGTCGAATTCGTCGTCATAGTCGTCCAGGTAATCCATGCCGCCGCCGAACATGTTCGGGAACGGCCCGCCGTTGCCGAATGGCCCGCCGCCGAGCAAACTCGGATTGTTGATCATCATGTTCAACATGTCGGGGGGCATCGTTATCAGACTGCGCACCGAATCAATTTGTTGGCGCAACTCCGGGTCATGCGTCTGCCGTTGGAGTTTCTCCGCCTGGGCGAGGTATTTTTTGGCCTGGGGCGTGTCTTGTTGGCGCGCGGCGATCAACGCCAGGGTGGTGTAAGCCAGCCCGGTCTGCTGTCCGGCCGCGATGGCGCGTTCCAGATATTCCGCGGCGAGGTCCAGCGCCGGCGTCAGCGAGAGCAGTTGTCCGACCATGAATAAGGGCTGTTCCTCTGGCTTCGCGTGGGTGACGACGTGCTCCAACCAGGAACGTGCCAGATCGAACCGGCCCATTTGCAGGCAGTAGATGGCCGGAATCAGATAGGTTTGGATCGGTATGTTGGGGATGGTCGCTTCCGCCTGCGCCATCACTTCCCACGCTTTGGCTTCGTTGTCGTAAGAGAGCCAGATGTGCAGCAGCTCGTTGTAGATTTCCATATTGCCGCGCCCATAGTCCAGCGCCGCATCGAGATAAGGCGTCGCTGCCTCTGGCTGCTTCAGGGCCATATAACAGCCGCCGAGCAGCGCATGGATTAAGCCGCTCTGCGGCTGAAATTCCAAGGCTTTCTGATAATAGGCGAGCGCGCTCTGTGGCCCTTGCCAGCGGAAGTACTCGTCCCCGCGTTGGATGTACATATCGGCGATGCCTTTGCGGGCGGCGGCGTTGTCCGGCTCCAGCTTCAACACCCGGGTGTAGTACGTTTCCGCGCCGGAGGCATACCACCAGTATTCGGTGTGCGCAAGGATTTCCCCCATCCGCAGCAGCGCGGGGATGTAGTCGCCGTTCTGGGCCAGGACGCGCTCCAATTCGTTGCGGGCGGCCTGAAGCTGACCGTTGTCAATCAGCCCCTCCACCAGGGCCATGCGGGTGTTCAAATCCTCTGGATGCCATTTGACCGCCAATTTGTAGACGTTGATGGCTTCGGTATACTCTCCGGCTCTGAGGTAAGCCTCGGCCGCGCGCCGCCAGAGTTTGGCGACCTGTTCGTCGCTGATGGCGTCCGCGTGATCGCTGCGGCGGGGACGGCGGCGCAGCGCCTCGCGCCACAGTTCCGCCGCTTCAAAGAAGTTTTCCATCTTTTCGTGGGTCAAGGCCAGGTTGTAGGCCAGCCGGAAGCTGCCTTCCTCCAGGTGATAAGCCTGCGTCCATTGATCGAGCGCGGCCTGCCATTGTCCGGCGGTGGCGGCCTGATAGCCCTGGGATTGGTAAATGTGTGACAGCAGGCGTTGCAGGCGCGCGTCGCCGGGGAGCCGCCGCTCAGCCTCCTGCGCCGCATCCAACGCGCCAACGAGGTTGCCGGCGATCAGGTGTTCTTCGGCCAGGCGATGGTACAACTCGCTCAGGTTGGGCGGCAACGCGGCGGCGTGGGCTTTTTTCAACGTGGCCTTGGTCCACTCACGGCGGGCCTCGTGCCAGGCTTCATCTTGGGCAGCCAGGACGCCCAGGTAGTAATGGGCCAGGCCGGCATCCTCGTGGCTTTCGGGCGCGTCGGCGAGGGAGCGGAGCAGCGCGCGGGCCGTGTCGCATTCGCCGCGATCCAGCGCAGCCAGGGCGCGCCACAGGGCGGGCGCGTCCTCGGCAGGGAGGTAGGGTCGGCGGCGGAAGGCAGCCGCGGCCTGCAATAGCTTCTGCTGGGCGACCGGGAGCGCGGCCCACACCGGATCGGCCGTGGGGTCCTTGCCAAGTTGCAAAAGCAGCAGGGCCAGTGGATAAGCGGCGCGCGCGGCCAAAACTTTGTCGCACTGGCGGACCTTTTGGTAGGCCTCCAGCGCCGTTTGCAGGTCGCCCTGGCGATGCGCGGCCAATCCCAGGTGATAGGTGTAAATGGGATCGTCCGGTTTCAGGGTCAACGCCCGGCGCAGGTCAGCGATAATCGCGTTGAAATTAGGCCCCTGGATTCTGAGTCCTTCGAGGCTGTGGCGAAACAGCGCTTCGGCCAGCGCTTCTTTGGGGACAAGGTCGGCGGTCGTTTTGGACACCTCGTCCCACAGGGCGATGGCCTGGTGATAGTGCCCGCTCTTGAACTCGCGCGCGCCTTCTTGCTTCAAAGCTGCCGGACGCTGTGCTCGCCGGCCTTGCGGAGTATGTCGCCGCTTGTGTTTGGTCATCGTACTTCCTTATAAAAGTGGCTCTGGAGTTGAGGACTTATTATAGCAGAAATCGAGGATTATGACGGTACTTGTAAGCAATCCATTTGAGGATAATATTGGAGTATACGGTTAAAGCCATCACACATCGTTAAATCCGTTGACCTTAAAGGAGGCCCTATGAGTTCCGATATAGACAACACCACCCCAGAAGCAACCGAGCCTGAGTACAAAGCGCAAGTGACCGAGTTGAACACCCAGGCCCGCGCGCATTTGACCCAAGGCGAGTGGGAGGAGGCCGTCGCGCTCTACACACAGGCGCGCGACGTGCTGCACCAGGCCGGCGACGGGTCCGGCGAAGCGGAAGCGCTCAACAATATCGCCAGCGTCTATCTGGCGATGGACAAGTGGACGGAGGCGCTGGATTTCGGCGAGCAGTCCCGCGCCCTGTTCAAAACCGTCGGGGATCAAAAAGGAGAAGCGACCGTCCTCAACGACATCGCCGCCGCCCACAATGGGATGGGCAATTGGCCCAAGGCCGAGGAGCTTTACGAAGAAGCCCTGGCATTACGGCAGGCCACCGGCGACGCCGAGGGGGAAGCCAAAACGCTGCGCAACCTGGCGATTGTTTTCGCCCAGCACGGCAACCCGCCCAAGGCCAAAACTTATCTGACCAAAGCGCTGCTCCTGGCGAAGCAGGCCAAATCTAAGGAGATGATCGCCGCCATCCGCAAAACCCTCTCGCAACTGCCCCGCTTCCGGCGCTAACCTCAAAAGATTGTCAGCAGATTAAGAATCTATCCGAAAATTCGTTTTGGCCCACGATTTGCGCCTAAAGGCGCGGTTTGAAGGGTATTTTTTCGTGGGCGGGCTACGCCCACCCACGAAAAAATACCTTCCTGAAAGCGGCTTTAGCCGCAAGACCCGGCGCAGCGGCA
>DAOUGD010000313.1:0-6066 GCA_034429475.1 Anaerolineae bacterium | reverse complement strand
TGGCAGAGTGTTATTATTCTCGCAAAACAGCCTTTTTACCGGCGGCTTTAGCCGCAGAATCTCCCTGGTGGGCGTGGTTTGACGAGAATAATAACACTCTGCCATTACCAGAACGAGGGTTGACAGTTTGAGGAGAGGAGCCAAGCCATGGACGAACTCCAGCTAGGGATACAAGCAGCAAAGTCCGGCGACAACGCCGCAGCGCGCGCCTACCTGGTGCGGGCAGTGCAGCGTGACCCCAATAACGAAACGGCATGGATTTGGATGGCGCAGGTGATGGACGACCCGGCGCGGCGCGTGGACTGCCTGAAGCAGGCGCTGCGCATCAACCCCAACAACACTCTCGTACAGCGTGCGATCCAGACGCTTACCGCCGCCGTTCCATCGCCGTCGCCCACCCCCGAACCTGAGCCTGAACCGGAACTCGAGCCGGAAGCGGAGACGCCAGGGGCCGCTGCCCCGGCCTGGAGTGCGGCTTCGCCGTGGGAAGTGGAAACGGACGCCGAAGCTGAAGCGGGGCCGGCCGTCGAGTCCGAGGCGGAACTTGTGTGGGGCTTTACGCCCACCTGGGGCGTCGAGGCCGAAGCCGAAACGACCGAAGAAGCGCCGCCCTGGGAGCGTGAACCGGCTGAGGCGGACGAGGACTCGGTGGCGCCGGCGACGCTGTGGGGGCTGGAGCCTCTGGGCGTCGGGTCTCCCTTTGCGGAGGAAGCGCCGGAGGCTGAACCGGCCTGGAATTTTGCATCGGCCTGGGGCGCGGAGACTGAGGCGGAAGAGGAAGTGGCGCCGCCGCCCTGGCAGGTGGAGTCCGCCGCCGAAGAAGCCGAGACCGGTTGGAGCCTCGACGCCGCGTGGGGGACCTCCGCCGAAGCCGACGCCGCCGCACCCGAAGTGGCGCCTGCCGCGGAGACGGAAAGCGCCGGATGGAACTTTGACCAACTGTGGGGCGAAGAGGAAAAGGCTGAAGTCGTCCCGCCCGAACTGGGAGCGGGCGTTGCGCCGGCCGGTCAAGGCGCTGCCGACGCTCCTGCCTTCATCCTGGACGACGATTTGAAGCGGGCCTTGGGGGAGGGCCTCCCGGCTGCCGCTTCACCCACGGCGTCGCCCTTCACCGTTCCTGTGGCAGAGGAGGCGCCGGAAGAACCGGCGGCCCCGCCGCAGCGCGTGAGCCTGTTGGATCGCCAGCGGATGTCGCGCTTCCAGCCCCCGCCGGTGGTTGCGGCGCCGGCGGCGTTCCCCGCCGGCGGCCCGTTGGAGGAGGAAACCCCGCTTGAGGCGGCGCCCGCCGAGGTCGCCCAGGATAAACGCGGCCGGCGCGCCAAAAAGCGTGACGCCAAACGCGCGGCGGCGGTTGAGTCCGTCGAGGTTGGGCCGGCGGCGCGGCGCGGCTTTCGCTTGTTTGACTTGCGGACGTTGTTCGGCATTTTCGGGATGATTGACCTGGCCCTTATCGCAGCGATTGTGATCGTCATCACGACGCGCGAAGTGACGAAACCCCCAGCGGAACGGGTGGCGGCGCAGTGTGCGGCCCTGGATCGCACCGGCTACGTGATGCAGCCTCCCGGCGAAGTCCTCAGCCCCACGTTGTCCGCCAACACCATCTACACCTCCGGCGCCGAGTACGTAATCCGCGAGACGTTGGTCATCTCGCCTGGGCAACGCCTGTTGGTTGAGTCAGGCGCGCAGTTGATCTTTGCGCCGGGAACGGCGTTGGAGGTTTATGGCGCGCTCTACCTCTGTGGGACGTTCGACGCGCCGGTGCTGTTGACGTCGGCGCAACAGACGCCGGGGAGTTGGACCGGCGTCCGCTTTCACGGGGTGCAGCAGGACACGCTGTTGAGCCATGCGGAAATTCATTTCGCCGGTGAGCGCGCCTTGTACCTGGATAACAGCGCGCCGACGTTGGCGAACGTCACCATTGCGAACAGCGCGCTTTTCCCCATCAGTGCGGACGGCAACGTGTTCCCCGATCTCTCTCTGAACTTGCATTTGCGAGACAATCCGTTCGCGGGAGTGGAAGTCCGTCAGGGGGCGTTGGCTTCCGGCAAGATTTTCTGGCAGAAGCAAGCCATTCCCTACGTCATCGCCGGGTTGCTCACGGTGGGCGCGGATACGACGCTGGACATCGCGCCGGGCGCTGTGGTCAAAGTGTGGGCTGGCCCGTACCGGGTGTCGGGGCTGTGGGTGCGCGGCGCGCTGCACGCCGAGGGCGCGCACTTCACGTCCGTCTACGACAGCCGCGACGCTGTGGGCGGCAATAGTGTGCGGGAGTCGCGCCCGCCGCAGCCGGGGGATTGGGGCGGCATCACGTTTCACCAGAGCAGTGACGAGTGTGCGTTGAGCGACGTGACGGTTTCCTACGCCGGGCAGCGGCGCGGCGCGCTCACGCTGCGCGCCAGCTCGCCCAAGTTGACCAACGTGACGATTGCCGATTCCGACGGCTACCCGATCAGCATGGACGGCGCCTCGACGCCGGGGTTGGAGAAGCTGCGCCTGCGCGACAATCGCCCGAATGCGTTGGAGATTCGCGCTGGGTCGGTCATCGGCGCGGGCGCGCCGGAGTGGGAGCCGCTGCTTTGCGAGATTCTGCCGTCCGAGCGCCCCACGGAGACTTTGTCGCTGGAAGACATCATGTTTGCCGAGATGACGCCGGTTGGCAGTGCCGCGGCGGTCACGCCGACGCTGGCGGCCGGCTCGACGCCCCAGGCGACCGGGACGCCCAAGGCCGCCAAAACACCCACGGCGGCAGCCGTCGTGACGGGCACGGCCGGGAGCGACGTGGGGGCGGACTTGCCGTTGGTGCGCGTCATCCGGGGCGACCTTACGGTGGAGGAGGGGGCCGCGTTGACGCTCAAGCCGGGGGTGGTGGTCAAGTTTGCTCCGGCGGGGCGGCTGATATTGCGGGGGGCGCTGAATGCGACCGGCGGCGGCACGGCGGAAGTTCGCATCGTGCTGACCTCTCTGTACGATGACGACTACGGCGGCAACACGGATGGCCTGACGCGCCCTGGAGTGCAACGCGCGTGGGGGGGCGTCGTCTTTGATCAGACGGGCGGCGACTCGGTGATGCAGAACGTCTGGGTGCGCTACGCGCCGGTGCTGGTGGAAAACGGCGCGCCGCGTCTGAGCAACAATCAGATCAGCGACAACGCCGGCCCCGGCGTGGCGTTGTCTCCAAACGCGCAGCCAGAACTGTTGAACAACACGTTGATCAACAACGGCCTGAACGCCATCGCCATTATGACCGGCACGGTGACGCAGGAACAGAACTGGGCGCGGCTGGGCGAGTTGAAGGATCAGGCCGTGCGGGTGTTGGTGGGGCGCGTGGTCGTCACCGATGGGGTGACGCTGCGTATCGGCGGCGGGACGGTCATCAAGGCCGATGCCGCCGGGCAGTTGGTGGTCAGCGGCACGCTGCGGATTCCGGGACAGGCGCACCTGCCGGTCGTGCTGACTTCGGTGCGCGACGACAGCGCGGGCGGCGATACGGACGGCGGGAACATCGCCGCTACGCCGGGCGACTGGCTGGGGCTGGTCGTCGGCGCGGGCGCGGACGTGGCAATTGACTATACCAGTCTGCGTTACGCCGAGGTCGGTGTGAGCCTGTACGGCGGCGTCGGCATCACCGTGACGGACGGTCGGCTGCAAATTTCCAACGGTGTCCACGCGCTGTGGTGCAACCAGCCCTCGGAAATTTCTACCGGCTTCCTGATCGAAGAGAATCAGGCCAACGAAAAGGCGTGTCCCACCCGCTGGTGATGCGCTATTCCAGTTCCAGCGCTTCGTCCAGGAGATAGTGGCTGAACCACGTCAGGTTTTGGTGCATCACGGCGTGGTTTTCGCGGGGTTTGGTGATGGGATGCCCCATGCCGGGAAAGATGAAAAGTTCCACGGGCACTCCCATCTCCTGCAAGCCCCGGTAGAGTTCCGTGGCGTTGGAGAGCGGAACGCGCCGGTCGTCTGAGCCGTGTTGGATGAGCGTCGGCGTTTTGGCGTTTGCCAGGTTGCTCATGGGCGCCGTCTGGATGTACCGCTCCCGGTCGCGGAACGGCGAGCCGGAAAGGTAATCCGTGGTAAACGAGGGGATGTCGTTGCTGATGTGGTAGGTGTACCAGTCCGCGATGCCCGCCCCTACCGAGACCGCTTTGAATTTGTCCGAATGAAGCCCGGCAAAGGCCGAGATGTAGCCACCCTGCGACCATCCCATGCAGCCGACCCGCGCCGGGTCCACCCAGCCTTTAGTCGCCAACGCTTCAATGGCGCTTTCGAGATCCCACAGATCGCCGACGCCCAGGTTGTTCACGTTCAATTCGCCAAACGCCTGTCCCCGCCCGGTAGAACCCCGATAATTGGGTTGGAGAACCAGCACGTCCTTGTGGAGGAATTGCACGACGGGATAGTATTTGCACTCGTCAATGGTGAGCAGGTACGCGGGCGAGAACCAGGATGGCCCGCCATGAACCATGAATACCAGGGGATACGGCTTGGTCGGGTCAAAATCTGCCGGTTTGCGCAGCACGCCCTCGATTTCGACGCCGTCCTTGCTCGTCCAACGGATGGTTTCCACCGTCCCCACGTCCCAATTCTCAAGCCGTTGACCGAAATGGCTCAGGCGCTTCACCTGCCGTTGCGCGCCGCCGACAGCCGGGGCCGCGAGGTAGACCTCCGCATAGGTTGTGGCGTTGGCGCCCACCAGTCCGATGTGCCCTGAAGCGGCAACGTGGAAGCTGTCCGCCAGGAATATCCCCTGTAAGTCTACGTGGGTCATCAGCCGATCTGCGTCAAAACGCGCCAGCCGGATGACCGTCCCATCTACGTAAGAGGCGAAGATGCCGTTCGGCGTCCAATACTGCTCCAGGAAACTGCGGTCGAGCGGGGCGGAGAGGTTGCGCATCTGCGGCAGCGTCTCCGCGACCGTGGCGGCGCTCAGGGCGGCGTCCACGTCCACGATCCACAGGTCCTCGCGGGTGTACATCTTGTTGTCGCGCTCCGGGTAGGAGAGGAGCAGTTGGCGTCCGTCGGGAGAGACGCCGGTGACAACGGCGCTGGCGGGGAAGTTCAGGCGCGTGATAGCGCCCAGGTACGCGACATCTTCTTTTTTCTCTGCGTGGCCTTCCGGGGTGGGGGACGCGTCGCCGGCCTTCTGTTCCGCTTTCTTGACCCCTTCACGTCGTAGATACTCTGCCAACGCCGCCGGCGCGTCCAGCGTGATGCAGTAGATGCGGTTGTCCCGGTAATACACCAGGTCGTCGTGCGGCCAGCCGTTGAGGTAGAGCGCGTCGTCGGTGGGGGCGGGGACGACGCCCTGGATCGCCAGGGGGGCGTCCAGCAGTTGGCTCAGTTCGATCACCGGCGACACCAGCTTTTTTGCTTCATCCTCGGTCGTTGCTTTGATTTGCGCCTGGTATTGGCGCATCTCCTCAAGCCCCACGTAGTACAACGCGGCGGCGCTGGCCTCCTGTTCAAAGTGCGTGTACTTGCCGAAGCGGTCGGTGCGGGATTTTTTCTCGTCGCGCTCCGGGTGGGGGGCCTTGAACAAGAATCCACCTGCGAAAGGTTTGAACCACTGCACGCCCGTTTTGTGATCGGTCACTTGCCAGCCCTCGCCGATCAGCTCTTCGTAGAGCCAGAGCTGCGCTTTATCTTCGCCCGCGCCCTGTTTGAGCAGAGCCAGGGTGTTGTCCCCCGCCCACTCCATCTGGGTGACGCGGCCGGCGTGGGTCACTTGGTGCGTGTGCCCGGTGGTCGTGTCGTACACGTAACACAGTCGGTCGTAGCAATCCTCTTTCCAATTGGCGCGGCTCACGTTGACGGCGACCCATCGGCCATCAGGCGAGACTTTCACGTCGAAGGGGGGTTTCCAGCATAATCATGTCCCGCGGCGTTGGCCGGTAGCGGGCAGCCTCGGGCGTGTGCTCCTTCGGTTTTGGGGATGTCATTGTGTGCTCCTCTCAAAGGGTGCGCTAAGAATCTATCCGAAAATTATGGCGACGATGCGCCGCCAGGCCGAACCTCGCGGCTGAAGCCGCTTTCGGGAGGGTGTTTTTTCGTGGGCGGGCGCAGCCC
>DAOUGD010000312.1:0-50069 GCA_034429475.1 Anaerolineae bacterium | reverse complement strand
TCCCCTCTCCCCCTCGCCTCTACGCCCCCAACTCCCGATACAACAACATCAACTCTTTGTCAAACAACGGCCGTTTCAGCTCAATGGCGGCGGCGCGGACTTTTTCCAGGAGCAAGGAGGCCGTTTCGTTGCTGATCTCAATGCCGAATTCCGCCGCGAATTTATGCAGGATGGCTTTGGAACCGGAGTGCTTGCCGATGATCATCTGCCGCTCCAATCCCACCGACTCCGGGCTGAAGACTTCGTAGTTCTGCGGATTCTTGAGGATGCCGTCGGCGTGGATGCCGGATTCGTGCGCGAAGACGTTGGTGCCGATGATGGCCTTCCAGATGGGGATGGCGCGCTGGCTCGCGCCCGCGACGTACTCGGCCACCTCGCGGAAGCGCGTCGTGTCAATGTCCACGTCCACGCCGTAGAGGTGCATGAGCGACATCACCACCTCTTCCAGCGGCGAATTGCCCGCCCGCTCGCCCAATCCGCCGATGGACGCCGCCACCGCTCCGGCCCCCGCGCGCAGGCCCGCAATTGCGTTGGCCGTCGCCATGCCAAAATCATTGTGCGTGTGCATTTGGATAGGGATACGCAGCCCGGCGCGCAGTTGGCGGATGCGCTGGTACGCCCGGAACGGGTCGTCCATCCCCAACGAGTCGCAATAACGCACCATCTCCGCGCCCAGCGATTCCGCCTGCTGATAGAAGCGCGTGAGGAAGTCAAGGTCCGTGCGCGACGCATCCTCCGCGCTGACGATGAAGCGCAGGCCGCACTGCCGCGCCTCGTCAATCGCCGCCGCCATTTGATCCATCACCCATGCCTGCGACTGGTGGAATTTGCGCTCGATCTGGATGGCGGACGTGGAAATCGAAAGCAGGACGCCGTGGACGCCGCACTCGGCGGCGGCGCGCACATCCTCGCGGCGCGTGCGCGAAAAGGCGTAGACTTCCAACGGCGCGCCCGACGGCAGCTTCGGCGCCGCCTCCATCACCCCCTTGACGCACGCCTTCTCCTCCGCCCCCAACGCCGGAAAGCCCGCCTCAATCGCCTCCACGCCGATCCCGGCCAGCAAGTTCGCAATCTGCGCCTTCTCCCGCCGCGTAAAAATCACCCCGACGGCCTGCTCCCCATCGCGCAAGGTAATGTCCATAAAATGAATCTTCTTCGTGTCCATCGTCTCTCCCCCTCTCAACACTGCTTAATCGGAAGTCAAATAGTCGCGCAGTCGTTAGTCAGTCCCTCTGCCCCATCTACCGTCTACCGTCTACCGTCTACCGTCTACCGCCTACCGCCTCTCCTGCAACGCCGTGTACTCCTCAATCACTTCGTTGTCGAACAGCGACCGCTTGAGCGCAATCGAGCGCGAGCGCAAAATTGGCACCAGCTTGAGCACGGCTTCCTCCGAGGGATGGTGGCCGTATTCCCGCAGCTTTTGGCGGATGACGCTGGCCCCGGAATATTTGCCCACGTTGAAGCGCCGCATCAAGCCGACCTCGCCGGGGAAGAATATCTCGTAGGTCGCCGGGTCGCGCACCACGCCGCTGGCCCGCCCTTCCGACTCGTAGACGAACAGGCCGCTGCCCACGATGGTCTTCCACGCCGGCAGCGGGCGTCCCGACGCCAGCGCCACGTATTCGGACAGGCCCCGGAACAGCGACGTGTTGAAGCCCAGGTTGACGCCCTCGGCGTACTGCAAGGTCATCACCAATTCTTCCATGCAGGCGTTGCCCGCGCGCTCGCCCAGCCCGTTGACCGTCGTGTTCACGTAGGTCGCGCCCGCCTTCAACCCGGCGACCGCGTTGGCCGTCCCCATACCGAAGTCGTTGTGGGTGTGCATCTCGATGTCAATGCCAACCGCGTCCCGCAGGGCCTTGATGCGCTTGTACGTCTCAAACGGCTCCAGGATGCCGACTGTGTCGCAGTACCGCACGCGATCCGCGCCGGAGTCCTTCGCCGTGCGCGCAAACTCGATCATAAAAGCCTGATCCGCGCGCGACGCATCTTCCGCGTTCACGGAAACGTAAAGATTATGGCTCTTAGCGAACTCCACCGACCGCTTGATCGAATCCAGCACCCACTGCCGATCTTTCATCAACTTCTGCTCAATGTGGATGTCCGACGCCGAAATCGAGACAGCGACCGCGTGGACGCCGCAATCCACCGAGTGCTGCACGTCGCTGACGACGGCGCGGTTCCAGGCCAGGATGCTCGTCGGCAGGTTCAGCGCGACGATCTGCTTAATCGTCTCCTTCTCGTCGCCGCCCATCGCCGGGATGCCGACCTCGATCTGCTGGACGCCCAGCCGGGCCAGCATCCGCGCAATGTTGATCTTCTCCTCATTGGCGAAGACCACGCCCGCCGTCTGCTCCCCATCGCGCAGCGTCGTGTCGTCAATGTAGACCGGCCCCTGCACCTTCGCCGCCAGCATCTCCTCCGACAATTCTTCCGACAAATCGAAAATATCGCGTGTGTGCATCGTTTCCTCTCCTTCCTCAGAGATTTCAGGCATAGACAACGACAGGAACCATCATGCTGGTTGTGGGTTGCACATGGTCTTCATAAATAGCCTTGAAACGTCGTTCTATGCTCAGCAGGACATTCCCGTCATAATAACGCTCGCCACAATGCAAACATACCGTGCAGGGGACGTCGCGTACTACCATGTATTCCCCCTTACGGCGATAAACGTACTCCACACGGCGTTCCTCAAAATCACTGTTGCCACAGAAATGACAGCGCGTCTCATCCATATTAACCTCCCCGCGTCCATGGATCTTTGAATTTAGGTGGTTTTGGAATGTATACTGTAATTACCACCACCGACTCACGCCGCCAACCACATACGATGTGAATGGGTTTTCCATTGACAAATCCTAACACCAGGCAGCTTTCGCCACGTCCGGTATCTGGATAGTATTCCAAAATCTCGTCATTGAGAATTGCCTTACAGATTTCAGCAATCTCGATGGATTCATCGGCAGCTTCTTGATCGGCATGAGCGCTGATGACAAAAGCGCCTGCACGTATTTTGGATTGAATAACGCGGATGTCCATTGCCGGTTATTCCTATTTGATGACAGTTCCGTGTCCGGCAAGAGCGCGGCTCACGGGCTGCGCCGCCCGTCCGTCCGCAATGATGACTTGCTTGACGCCGTCCCGCAGCGCCTCTGCCGCTCCCAGGACTTTGCGCTTCATCCGGCCCTCGGCGTACCGGTCGAGCACCTCCTCGGCCTGATTCTGTGGGATGCTGGTGATGAGGCTGCTCTCGTCGTGGACGTCGCGCAGCACGCCCGGCACGTTGGTGAGGATGAGCAGCGTTTCGGCCTTGAGCGCGCCGGCCACCGCCGCCGCCGCCCGGTCGCCGTCCACGTTGAGCGCGTCGCCCTCGTAGCTGAGGGCGTTCGGCGCGATCACCGGCGTGTAGCCCGCGTCCAGCAGCAGCGTGAGCAGGGCCACGTTGACCTTCTCGATCACGCCGCTGTACTCGCCGCGCAAAATCTTGCGCTTGCCGTCCTCGATGATGCGCAGGTGATCCTTGCGCGTTCCCTCCAACAGCCGCCCGTCAATGCCGGAAAGTCCTACCGCATTGATGCCCAACTGCTGCAAGCGCTCCACGATCAGCTTGTTGATTTTGCCCGCCGTCACCATCACGAAAATTTCCAGCGTCTCGCGGTCGGTGTAGCGGCTGCTGTGCCCCGACACCGACGTGACGAAGCGCGGCGGATGCCCCAACTGCTCCGAAATCACGTTCGTCTCGTGCGACCCGCCGTGAACCAGCACGATTTGCTGCCCCTGCTTGACCAGATCGGCCACGTCGCCAATCACGGCCTCCGTATCCAACCCCTCGCCCCCTCCGGCTTTGATAACGAGCATACGTTCCTCCCAAAAATAAACCACGAATCTCCACTAATCTTCACGAATTAACCGATTAGTGAAGATTCATGAAGATTAACGGTAAAATTCCCATCTACGGTCTGCTGCCTAACGTTTGCAACTCACTCATTACTTCCAACGCCCTCAATAACGAAATAGTCATCATCAACTTTACCATCCAGAGTGGTTATTAACTTGTAATATCCCACCTCATCTTCATTACGAAACAGCCGCAAGTGTGTAACTACGAATGGGTAGGAAAGGAGACTATGCTCAAAGCACAAGGAATGGGATTTGAATTCACACTTGATTTCTGCTGGTGACCAGCCGCTGGGAAGGCTTTCCTCATCATCAAGCCAAGCCAAGCAAGACTGAATCGCATGATCAACTAACTTCTGCGATTGAGCGAGTTTCTTTAGTTCCAAGATTATTTCTGGATTCATTACGTTGTCCTGGCTTCGCCCGCAAACAGCTTCTTCACCATCAACAGACAGGGATTCGCCTCATCCCACAACGTCGGGAACTCTTCCAACGGCCTGAAGCCCATCGCCTCATAGAAAAGTCGGGTTTTAGCGTAACCCTTATCGGGATGCGCGGAACTGAGCGTCTTGACCTGCAAATATTCCACGCCCTGTTGATGCAGATAGGCTTCCACGCTGGAAAATAACGCCCGACCGACGCCTCTGTGGTGCATATCAGGCAGCACTCCGAGGACGTGCAACTCGGCGGCTTGCGGAAAATGTTGCTTCACGGTCATGAAGCCTACTGCGCGTCCTTCATCCCACGCCACGAACGTAGGCAGCTCATCCACGTCACGAATGTATTGCGCTGTTGCTTCCTCAACGCCAAACCACTCCGGCAGTGCGCGCAGAATCGGGCCGCACACCGCGCTTTGTCCTAATAATGGACCTTCAACGTTCATAAACATTCAACCACCCTGAAACAGTGAATGAAACCTTTATTCTGTCAGTCACCAACGCTGCACACAACGCTAACCGGCAAATTTGTAGATACGTCAATTTCCTCTACAAATTTCTCTCCATAGAAAACATCCACCACGACAATTTTGCCCACAATGTGCATATTGAACTCTGCTAAGTCATCAGCGGGCACCCATAATTCTTCGTGAATACGCCCTCCGACACGCTGAACCGGATAGTGGTTGACGTAAGTGTCTTCCACTTCAAATCTGGTTACGAATCCACAATAGTCAGATAACTTATCCTTGGTATTCCAATCACACGCAATTTGTATGGCATAGTCACGATTGAGCACCGGATAAAAAATCGGTTGCCAATCCAAACGCGGCGGGAAAGCCTGATAGCCGGATTTAGCGATCAGTTGCAACTCTTTAAGCCCGACAGGACGATATAAAATCACACTGATACCTCATCTTTAGTCGTCAGATACCTTTATCTCTAAACCGGATGCAACCCCGGAAATTCCAGCCCCAGCTTCTCCGGCCAGCCGTACATCACGTTCATCGCCTGCGCAGCGCTGCCTGCCGCGCCCTTCATCAGGTTGTCAATCGCAGCAACGACGATAGCGCGGCCCCCCGGTTCGTCCAACACAAAGCCGATGTCGCAATAGTTGGAGCCGGAAAGCAGCTTGGGTTCGGGGTAACGATGAATCCCCCGGCTGGCGCGCACCAATCGTACAAATGGCTCGTCGCCGTAGTCCTCGCGGTAGAGCTTCCACAGGTCACGCTCAGCCAGCGCCTTGCCCTCGTCGGTGAGCAGACAGTGACACGTCGCCAGCGCGCCGCGCACGATGTCCACCGAGGTCACGGTGAAGTGGAAGTGCGGGTCAGCCGGGTCAAGCCGCAATTCCTGGATCATCTCCGCAATGTGGCGATGCCCAAACGGCGAATATGTCCGCACCACGCCCGCCCGCTCCGGGTGATGCGAGGCTTCGGTGGCTTTGTTGCCGCCCTCGGACGACCCCACCTTGACCTCGACGACCGCCTCGCGCACCAGGCCGCGCTTGTAGAGCGGCGCGAGGGCGAGAATCGTGACGGTGGCGTTGCAGCCGACGCCGCTGATGTATTTCCCACTCTGCATTTCCGCGCGATGCAGTTCCGGCAACCCGTAGACGAAGCGCGACAACCACTCAGGATGCGGGTGCTTGTGCTCGTACCAGCGCTCGTAATCCGGCGGGTTGCGCAAGCGGAAGTCGCCGGACAGGTCTACGATGCGCTCCGCCATCCCTGCGAACTCGTCAATGCGCGCCCAGGCCGTGCCATGCGGCAGCGCGAGGAACAGCAGATCGCACGGCTTCAATTCCGCCAGCCGGCTGAACTTCAAAGCCGTGTGCCCGCGCAGGTTCGGATGGACGAAGTGCGCAAACTCCCCCGCATACGTCTCCGACGTGACCTGCGTTACTTCCACATTCGGATGAAACAACAACAAACGCAACAATTCCCCTCCGGCGTAGCCGGAAGCGCCAACGATAGCAGCTTTTACCATTCGATTCACCTCGTGATAGCGACATTTGCTTTCTCACGACGTAAAACGTAAGGCGTAAAACGTAAGGCGTAAAACGTAATGAATACCCGAACAGATCATTACGTTTTACGTTTTACGCATCACGCATCACGCATCACGCCGAGGTTTTCTCTGCAACTTGTAGGACGTACTCCACCATCTTCCCCGCAATGTCCACGTCCACCACCTCGCTGGCGCCGTGGAATTCCGGGGCGTGGTTGACCTCATTGACGAGGATGCGCCCATCCTGCGTCTCGAATAAGTCCACCGAAACCACGCCGCCGCCGACCGCCTTCGTCGCTTCGCGCGACCAGTGGACAATCTCGTCGGTCAGCGGGCAAATGATGGGCGCGCCGCCGCGCGCGGTGTTCGTGATCCAGTGGTCGGATTGGCGGTAGATGGCGTAGATGACCTCGTCGCCTACCACCATCGTGCGGATGTCACGCCCCGGCTTTTCGACGTACTCCTGGATGTAGATGACGTTATGCTGGTAACCGCCAAGCGTCGCCTTGTGTTCCAGCAGGGCTTCCGCAGCGTCGCGGTCATTGACGCGGGCCAGCAGCCGCCCCCATGAGCCAAACAGTGGCTTGAGCACCACCGGGTAGCCCATCGCCTCGATGGCTTCCAACGCGGCTTCCGGCGACATAGCCATCACCGTGCGCGGAGACGGAATCCCCGCCTCGACCAATGCCGTGCTGGTGAGATACTTGTCGCCGCACGTCGCCACCGTCTTATGCGGGCTGATGCAGGGGATGCCCGCACCTTCCAGCCAGCGCGTGACGTAATAGGCTTCTGTGTGGCTCACGCAGCGAATCAGCGCCGCGTCGTACTCCCCCGGCCCCGGCCCGCCGACCTCGAAGCGCACTTCGCGCGGGTCAATCCGATCCCAAGCCACGCCGCGTGCATCCAGCGCCGCCGTGATCAACTTCTCTTCCACCCGTTTGCGGGAATAAAAGACAGCGATTTTCATCTGAACCTCTTGTGTGAATTACGAATTACGAATTACGAATTACATCATTCGCTATTCGTAATTCGTAATTCGCTATTCGCCCCAGTCTTCCTTCACTTCCGGCGCCAGGTCTATCTCCAGCGGATCAACGCCGACGACTTCCAATTCCACGCCACAATCCGGGCACACGACGATTTCGCCTTCTTCAATGCCGTCTTCCAATTCCAACTCCGCTGCACATTCGGGACATTCTACAGTTTGCATGATATTATCTCCTTCGCTTTTAGAAATGGGTAATGGGTAATGGGTAATGGGTAAGAAGTAATGCTATCTGGCACTCATTACTCATTACTCATTACTTTCTACTTCTCAAAGTACAAAAAAAGCCAGCCCCCATCTGGGACTGGCCTTTTCTTTGTTAAATTCCTGCGGTAACTACGCCAAACAAAGCCGATCCAGATGGTCTGGTTCGACATTCTTACGAGGGCGACGGATTTGCTTGATTACCTTCATCTTCTGCCATTGAATTCTACAGCTAAATTAGCTTGTAAAATATCACAAAGACAGGAATTGTCAAATGACACCCCGGTTATGTGACATTCATCTGGCTACGCAGTTGCCCACATCCGGCAGCGATTTGCGCGCCGCGCCGTTGACGCATAGTATGCGGGATGCCAGCGCGATCCAGAATTGCCGTGAACGCTTCGATGGCTTCCGGCGACGAGGGCTGTGCGGCAAAATCCGGCGTGGGGTTGATCTGGATCAGGTTGATATGCGCCGGGATGTCCCCCACCCGCGCCGCCAGCGCAGCGACCTGCTCCGGCGTATCGGTGACGCCGCCGATGAGCACCCACTCCAACAGCACGCGCCGCCGGGTTTTGGCCGTGTAACGTCGAAGCGCAACAAACAAGTCGTCCAGCGGATAGCGCCGGTTGATGGGCATGAGCGCGCTACGCTCCACGTCGGTGGCGACGTGGAGCGAGACGGCCAGGTTGACGTGCAATCCCTCGTCGGCCAGGCGGTCAATCCCCGGCACGATGCCGGCCGTGCTCAGCGTGATGCGCCGCTCGACGAAACCCCAGCCGCGCGGATCGCAGAGACGCCGGATCGCGGCGAGGGTGTTCTCATAGTTCAGCAGCGGCTCGCCCATCCCCATCAGCACAAAGTTGGAGAGGGACTCGCCGCGCGCGAGCAAGTCCCGCTGCACGCCCATCACCTGCGCGACGATTTCGCCGCTCGTCAACTGCCGCACGAAGCCCATCTGCCCGGTGGCGCAGAAGGTGCAGCCGCACGCGCAGCCCACCTGCGTCGAGATGCACGCGCTGCGCCGTTCGACTTCGCTCACGGCAAGCCGGTGACGATACGTCATCAGCACCACCTCAATCTGCGCGCCGTCGGCCAGTTGGAGCAAGTCCTTCCTCGCGCCGTCGGACGATTCCTGCCGGGCGATCCGCGCCGGCAGCGCGAGCGAAAATTTCTCCGCCAGTCGCGCGCGCAACGAGGGCGGCAGCGCAGTGGCCTGCTCAAAGTCGCCGATCCCCTGCCGGTAGACCGCGCGCCACACCTCCCGCGCCCACGCGCGCGACTCGCCCCATTCGGACAAGCGCGCTTCGAGGTCGGCAAAATCAAAATCGTAGAGGCTGGCGTTCAGTGAATCCATTTTGGCGGCGGAGTCCGCAACAGGAAGTCCGTTAAAATTCGTTCAATCCGTTGACAAAACGATTAACGAGCGTCAGCCGACACCCGATGCACGTCCCGCCCCGCCAGCAACTTCTCCCCTAGATTGGGCAGCAAATACAAGACCACGTCCGGCGCCTGCTCAAAACGGAAGCCCATGTACAGCCCCAGGATGCCGTCGCGTTCTACCACCTCAATCTCGCCCCACGGAATCCACAACGGCGCGTGCCCTACCCGAAACAGGGGCATGACGGCCAGGTATAACCCCACGGGGTCTGCGCCGACGGTCAAAACGCTGCGATAGTTCACAAACCCCAAGCGCCCGCCGCGCCACGTCCACGTCTGACCCGTGAAAGGTTCAACCGCGCGATAGAACGACGCCAGCCGCCCCCATCCGCCCAGCCGGGAAAGCAGCCACACCACAAAACACCAGAAGGGGATGAAGATGAGCGGAAACGCAATCACAATGAGCAAAATAAGCAAAAGCGGAGCCGAATTTTCAGGTTGCATACGTCATTTCTCCTCGAAAGATAACAGGATTTGCGGAATGGTAGGATCAGAAATCCGTTTCAATCCGTTCAATCCGTTGAGATTATGTCACCTGCTGCCGAATCGCTTGCGCCAGCGCCAACGCTCGTTCCGGCGCGTCGCCGACGTAGTCGCGGGCGGACAGCGCGGCGCGGATGTCGGCGGCGGGCAGATGCATCAGCAGGCGCGCGTCCTGCGCCAGCAAGTCGGCCAGCGGGTTGGGCTGACCGGCCTCGACCTGACCCCACGACTGCATGGCGACTTCGCGCAGGACTTCGTGCATCTCCTGGCGGCCGGCGCCCGCTTTGACCAGCCGCATCAGCAGCGGCTCGATCCCGGCAAACGGGCCGTAGGTCGCCAGATTGCGGGCGATGGCGGCTTCGTTGACGCGCAGGTCACGCACGAGGCGCAGGCTCACGCTCAACAGCTCGTCCGCCGTGAGGAAAGCCTCCGGTAGGATGATGCGCCGGTTGGCGGAGTCGTCGAGCGTGCGCTCCAGCAGTGAGTGCGCGGCATCGTCCCAGGCGACGCGCGGCAGTTGGACGAGGTAGCGCGCCAGGCTGTCCACGTTCTCCGCACGGATGGGATTGCGCTTGAACGGCATCGCCGACGAGCCGACTTGCTTGCTGCCAAACGGCTCCGCCCATTCGCCGATGGCGGGCGTTTGCAAGATGCGCAGATCGAAGGCGAAGCGGTAGAGCGTGGCCCCCAATCCGGCAAGCGCGTTCAGCATGGTGAATTCCTGGCGGCGCGGATAAGTCTGGTTGGCGATGGGCCACGCGGGCAGGCCGACTTCGGCCATCACTTCGTCCTCGAACTGCGCGGGCGTGGTCTGCCCCGCTAGCAGCAATTGGTACGAGGCCGACGTCCCCACCGCGCCCTTGAAGCCCTTGCCGCGCCACTCCGCACGCGCGCGGGTTAGGTCGGCGCGATCCGCCAGCAGGTCTTGCGCGTAGGCCGCCAGCCGGTAGCCGAGCGTCGTCGGTTCAGCGGGCTGGAGGTGGGTGAAGGCCATGCAGGGCGTCGCCGCCCACCGTTCGATTTGCGCGGCGAAAGCCAGCAGCAGCGCGTCCACCTGCTTGAGGAGCAAATCCAGCGCGTCGCGGACTTGCAACGCGGTGGCGTTGTCGCGCACGTCCATCGAAGTTGCGCCCAGGTGGATGATCGCGCCGCCCACCGGGCACTGCTCGGCGAAGGCGCGGATTTCGGCCATCACGTCGTGGTGGATTTCCGCCTCAATCGCCTGCGAGCGCGCGAAGTCCACGGCCTCGGCGTGCGCTTCCAAATCGGCGACCTGTTCCGACGTGACCAGCCCATAGCGGCTTTGCACACGCGCCAGCGCCACCCACAGCCGGCGATACAACTGCCGCACCGTGATCTCACTCCAAATCTGGCGCATTGCCTCAGAGCCGTAGCGCCAGGTGAAAGGGGAAACGTAGGGGTCTGGATTCTTTTGCATTTCAAGTCTCCTCCAAAATAACAGGATTTACAGAATGTGAGGATCAGAAATCCGTTCAATCCATTGATAAATTTTTGCTCTGGCTGGGCAGCGGAGGGCGACGGCGATGAGCAGCAGGATGAGCGGGATCACCGGCAGGCGGAAACGAATCTGGCTGATCGGGCCGGGGATGAAGGTCACGTAGAAAATGACGGCCAGCAGGAATAGTGACAGCAGGCGCGGGCGCAATCGCCACGCTCCCACCGCCGCCAGGACGCCTCCGAGCGCGTACATCGCCCCCCACCCGGCCCACAGGCCGAGCGCCAGCGGGGGGAGCGCCCGCCAGCGTTCACCTACAACCTGATCCCATGCAGCGGCCACCTGCCCCTGCGCCAGGGACTTGAGCGCCGCGCCGAAAACGTCAGCCGGCACGTCCAGCGCCTCCCACGGCTGCCCGGTGAGGTGAGTATACCAGAATTTGTGTTCCTGCGGGACAAACGACCAGAGCCACCAGCGCGTGTGGCTGACCAGAAACGCCATCGGATGCGCGCGGAGCAGCTTGCCGGTCACGGCCTTGAGCTGCTGCAAGCGCGCGTCGCGGGCGCGGGTGGAAAGGGTCGCTTCGGGAACCGACTCCCAACCGTAGCGCACCGCCGTCTCTCCGACGATTTCCGCGTACAGTTCCTCCCAACGGGTTGACCAGGGCGCAACGGCCTCGCCGCGCAGGTGCGCCAGCGTCGCCACCGCGCTGACGTGCGCCAGGTTGTCGTCAAACGTGCGCGTGTAGAACCATTCCCCGAAGACGACGCGGTTGCGAATGAACCAGGGCGCCAGCATCACACCGATGACCCCGGCCATCAACGCCGCGCCGCGCCACCAGCGCCGCCGCCCCGTGGTGACGCCGTGAATCAGGATTAGCAGCAGCGCCAGGGGCAGGAATTGGATGTTGGGTTTGCACAAAATCGCGCAGCCGAACGCCACGCCGCAGCGGAGCGCGTCACGGTCGCGCCCGCGCAAAATGTAGCGGGCGAACATCCAGACGGCGGTGGTGAGCAGGAAACCGAACAGAATCTCGGTCAGCAATTCGTTGCAGAAACGCCACGAGGACGGGTTGAGCGCGTACAGCAACCCCGTCAGCCGACCGACGCGCTGCCCACCCAGGCAACAGCCCAGGCGAAAGGCGACGATGACCGTCAGGGCGTCTATCAAGATGTGGATAAGCGCGACAAAATCGGGCGCGGGGCCGGCGATGGCATAATTGGCCGCCACAAACAGCGGGTAAAGGGGGGCGCGCACGTTGTCGGCGCGCAAGGGCGGTTCGGTATTCATCGAGTAAACGCCGTGCTCCAGCAGATTGCGCGCCAGCCAATGATAGCCTTGCGCGTCCACGTGCGTGAACTGCATCCCGTGCGGCGCCGTGGCAAAATACCAGCCGCGCACGCCCACCGCCAGCAAAAGCAGCAGGAGCGGCGTCCACAGCCGGCGCAGCCGCGCAGGGCGTGGGGGAGCAAGAGAAATATCTTCGGTCATGATTGAATACCTGTCACTGTACGTGTGATGCACGTAGTATAACATAACGAAGTCTTTATGGTAACGGACGAGAAAACCCACTCTCCCCTTCTTGACAAAAGTCATTCTCGTAGTAAAATTTGCAACCGATACGGGGGGGGGCAATATTGATGGTATGAGGCCTCTAACCCCATCTTGCGCCCACGATCAGTCTTTACCATAATTTCCTTCACTCAGGAGTCCGATCAATGTCAACTTTTGCACGTCTCCGTCCCTTGTGGTTCTGCCTGTCATGGCTCGTCATTGTCACTTTATTGTTGCCCCCCGGTCTGGTGGTCGGGAGACCTGCCGCGCCGGCCCCGGCGCAGCAGGAACCGCTGCCGCCAGCGCCGGGGGTCACTGCGACGCCGGAGGTCACTGCGACGCTGGCAGTCACCGCCACGCCGGAGGTGACGGCCACGCCAGAACTGACGCCCACGGCCACCGTCACCCCGACTACGCCCATTACCGTGACCCCGACCCTCACCGTCACGCCCGAGCTGCCCGCGACCCCGGCACTCACGGCCACGCCCGAGTTGACGCCGGTTCTCACGCCGCCCCTCCTGCTCACCGCGACGGCTACCGTGTCCATCACTGTGTCTGACGCCTGGCGCGGCCGCCCGCAACCGACCACTCAAACCCTGACCCTCACCGCCGCCGGCGGCCGGTGGACCACCCCAGACCGGCGCGTGCGCCTGGAGTTTCCCGCCCAAGCGTTGGCAACCGCCACCGAACTGGTGGTGCAGGTGCAGGCGCCGGCCACTCCCTACCAGGAGGATGGCCGCTTCCGCTGGCTCACCGTGGACGTCGCGCCGCGCGACGCCCGCCGCCTGGAACGCGGTCACCTGCGCTTCGCTCAGCCGGTGACGCTCACCTTGGATTTGACCGACTTCCCGACCTGGCGCACCCCCTACCTGGTGCATCAAGTGGACGCTGCTGCCGACCGGTGGGAACTGCTGCCCTCTCAGTACGACCCAGACACCCAACAACTCACCGCCCAGATCGCGCAGTTTTCGCCCGTCGGCGTGGAAGGCGCCGCCCAGTTCCCCGAAGACGGCACGCACTACTTAATGACCACCCTCCCGGATGTGAGTACCTTCACCGGCGCCGCCACCTATGCCTATGACTTTCCATTACCCGCCGGCCGGGCCGGACTGGCACCCGCCCTCTCCCTCACCTACAGCAGCGCCGGTTTCAACGGGTTGATGGGGTCGGTGCAATCCAACTACGTCGGCTCGGGCTGGAGTCTGGGCGGGCTGGCGGCCATCGTGCGGGAGATTAAGTCCTGCCGCGCCCCCATCGGCGCTTCAGACCCCATCCTCCAGTGGCTCTACACCAATGATTTCACGTTGATTTTGGGCGGCGCCTCCTATCGCCTGGTGGGATATGAAGCCATCGGGACCGACGATGGCTGCCGGTACTATGCCGAAGATGCGCCGCAGTTGCGGGTGATGCGCTATACGGCGCCCGGCAGCAGCCATCAATATTGCGGCTACGGCCCCTTTGCCAATGACCCGGTCCTCAATGTCGGCAAGGAATATTGGGTGGTCACCGCCGCCGACGGGACACAGTACCGCCTGGGCTTCAACGCCGACGCCGAACAAATTACCCGGATGGATGGCTACTATGGGGGCAACAAGACTCTGGACACCGGTTATGCGGGAGAAGCGATTGGACAGGTTGCCTATCGTTGGGCGGTGGATCGCATCCGCGATGTCGCCGGCAACGCGGTGTTCTTCGGCTATGTGGAAGAGAAACGGCCTGGCGGCGGCGGCACACTGTGGGATCGCGCGCAGTACCCCGACTGGATTCGCTATACCGGCGCCGACACCGATGTCCCCACGGCCGCCGGCGTCTACCTGGTGGATTTCGTCTATGAAGCGCGGCGCAGCGGCGACGGGACGCAAAACCACGACGCGGGCTTGAAAGACGAGACGCTGCTCCAGAACGACCGCCCGTGGGCGATGTGGGACGAACTCCGCTTGCAGCGCCTCCGCATCTGTCGCAGCGCGAGTGGGGAGGTATGCCCCGACAACAACGCCACCCTGGCGGAGTACGTCCTGGGCTATCAACTGGTGCGCGAACCGTGGCCGGGGCTGGAATGGATGCTCAACACGGTGCATCACGACACCACCCGCTTGGCCAGCATCACCCGCTATGGCTGGAACGCCGCCGGGCAGAAAGTGGCGCTGCCGCCGGCCACGTTCACGTATGCGGTGTACCACCAGGGGGATGATACGGTGGATCCCACCGGGGGCTACAACGTGGGTGACAAGTTGGTGTACCCGCGCCTGGTCACGGCCAACAACGGGTATGGCGGCGTGACGACCTTCACGTATGATGCTACCCCGTTGAATTTCTACCATGTTTTCAGTTACCGGGTGCTCCAAAAAAGCCTCCAGGATGGTTTGGGACACACCGCCGTCACCCACTACAGCTACACCGGCCCGTGTTTCAGTGGGCATGGCACGAGCTTGCCCAATTGCCGGCGCAGCGGGCTGGAAGACCCCACCTACGCCCTCATCGGTCACGCGACCACCACCGTGAACAGCTATGACTACGATAGCACCCTGTTGAATACCACGCAATCCACCTTCATCACCGACCAGACCCTCAACCGGGGGAAAGTCTCCCAAACCGCCCGCTATAACGCCGCCCAAGACCTGTTACAACAACAAACCCATACCTGGAGCTTGCAGAATTTTGGCCCGACGGGCCTCACCGTGATGGCGGGGTACGTCACCCGCACCGTTACCACCGATTCCATACCGGGTGGCAATGCTCTGACGCACCAGGTAGATTATGAATACGACGCCCTCGGCAACCAGACGGCGGTCTACGACGGTGGGGATGCGGCCGGCGGCGACGAACGGTTGATCAAGCGCTGGTACTACAACCTCGCCAACCCCACCGGGACGTGGCTCATCGGCTTGCTGGGCGGCGAAAGTGTGTATAGCGGGTTCACCCCAAGCCCCGCCACCCTCAAAACGCAAACCCTCCGGTATTACGACGATCTGAGCTATAGCGTGGAGAACCTGCCGGGCGCCACCCCCCTGCCGATCACCCAGGGGCGCCTGACGATGGTGGGGCAGGGCAAATGGGCGGAGCGCGCCACCGCCGGGCGCTTTGTCCTAACCAAGTACGCCTACGACACCTGGGGTAACGTGACGCAGGTCATCGATCCTGACGGCCACGCCACCCACACCACCTACGAGAGTACCTACCACCAATTCCCTATCAAAGCGTGCAGTGACCCCAATGGGCTGAACCTGTGTACCTCCACTCACTATTACGGCACAGCGAATGAGGAAGTCCGCAGCGACGATTTCGGTCTGTTCGGGCAGGTGCAGAAAACTTACGACAGCAACGGCGCCGCCACGACTACCTACTATAGCTATGACGCCTTCGGCCGCCTCCTCAGAGAGGCGCGCCCCGGCGACAGTTTGACGCTGCCCACCAGCCGTTACGTCTACCACGACCCGCGCCCCCCCGTGACCGTGACCAACCCCGGCTTTGAAAACGGTTTGGGCGGGACATGGAGCGAGAGCGATCCTGCCAACGTGCAAACCTACCTCCGAGCCACCACCCAAGCTTACGTCGGCAGCAAGAGTCTGGTCATCACCACCACCGGCACGGCCGACCATTGGGTGGGCCAATCTCTCAGCGGCTGGACGGCCGGCCAGACCTACCAGATCCGCGCCTACATCAAGGGCAGCGGGCAGGTGTGCCTGGGAATGTCGGCTAAAGTCGGTCACGAAACCGCCTCTGTCTGTCAAACCGCCACCGGGACGTGGCAACTGCTGATCCGCTCCGTGGTCTTACCGGCCGACGCCACCCGCTTCCTGCTGCTGATCCGCACCCCGCAGAATGCCAGCACGGTGTATGTGGACGAAGTCTATGTCCAGTCGCTCTACGCCATCAGCGCGTATGCCAAAGAAGACGCGACCGGCAGTACGCTGTGGCGGCGGCAGATTTACGATGGGCTGGGGCGCGTCATCCAGACGCAGGCGGAGTTCGACAACGTCACTGCGACGGTCGTGGATCAACGCTACGACGCGCGCGGCCTGGTCATTGCCCAGAGCGTGCCCTACACGGGCACCAGCATCGTAGACTCCCCGTGGTACGTGGCCCCGGCGGCCCCGGCGCAGACCCTCACCCGCTACGACGCGCTAGGGCGGACCACCGTCGTCACCGCGCCGGATGGCAGCGTCACGCGGCAGGAATACCGCATTGACTACAACCCCGCCGACCCGGACTTCAAAGCGCCGCGCGCCTCGGTCTACCAGATTGACGCCCTCAACCACTTCACCCGCCAGAGCTATGACGCCTACGGTCAACTGCGCAGCGTCAGCGAAAGTGAAGGCACGTGGAGCAACGGCAATCCTTCCTGGGTGAACGCCACGCGCACCCGCTACGCCTACGACACCCTGGGCAACCTCACCACCGTTACCGACACGATGCCTACCCCCAACGTCTCGCGGATGCAGTACGACGCCCTCGGCCGCAAAACTGTGATGACTGACACCGATATGGGCGTGTGGTACTACGGCTATGACTATGCCGGCAATCTCACCCGCCAGACGGATGCGCGGGGGCAACGTATTTGCTTCTACTACGACGCCCTCAACCGGCTTACCGGCAAACACTACCGCAATAACGACGATTGCCCCACCAGTAACCCCACCTTAAATGTCACGTATACCTATGATACCGGAACCTATGGTAAGGGATTGCGCACCGGGATGAGCGACCTCTTGTCCGGCAGTACCACCTGGACTTATGACGTGCGCGGGCGTGTGACTGAGGAACTCAAGTCCATCACAGGCGGCGGGACGTTCAAGACCCAGTGGGGCTATGATCCGCTAGATCGCGTGAGCTGGATGAAGTACCCCAGTGGCAACACCGGCGGCGTCCAGGAACAGGTGAACACCACCTACGCGGCCAACGGCGCGCTCTATAGCACAGGGGGCATCAGCACGTATGTCCAAAGCACGGCTTACGATGTCGCCGGGCGGGTGACGCAGCGGCAGTGGGGCAGCAGTCCGGCGTTGTACACCCAGTACAGCTATTACCCCTGGCCGACGCTCAACGGCCAGGGGCGCTTGCAGTGGCTGAAGACTGGGGTAGCCAGCACCTATGATAGTTTGCAGAAATTGCAGTATACTTACGATGCGGTGGGCAACGTCACGGACATTTACGACTACAAAGCCGGCGGTACGCAGCTCCAACACTTCACGTACGATGCCCTGAACCGGCTCAAGACCGCCAGCGCCACCGGTGGCAGCGGCGGGGTATATGGCACCCAGAATTACCAGTACAACGCCATCGGCAACCTGACCCAAAACAGCCACGGCACTTTACTCTACGGCACCCAAAGCATTAGTTGTTCCGCCGGCGCCCTAACCAAGCCGCACGCGGTGGTCAGCGGCCTGGGAGAATTCTATTGCTACGATCCCAACGGCAATCAGGTCAAACGCGGCAGTACGACGCTGACCTACGACGCCGAGAACCGCCTGACGACCTTCAGCGGCGCGACCAGTGCCAGCTTCGTTTACGATGGGGACGGGAACCGTGTCAAGTCCGTGATGGGCACCGTGACCACCTACTACGTCGGCAACCACTGCGAGTGGACCGGCAGCACCGCCACTATGATAAAATACTACTACGCCGGCGGGCAGCGCGTAGCAATGCGGAAAGGGAGTAGCACCGTGTACTTCTTGCTTGGCGACCACCTGGGCAGCACCGCCATCACGGCGAACAGCAATGGGACGCTGTACGCCGAACAACGCTACACTCCCTGGGGTGAAACCCGCTACAACAGCGCCAACACCACGCCCACCAGCTACCAGTACACCGGTCAACGCAAAGACGCCACGGGACTCTACTTTTACAATGCAAGATATTATGACCCTGCGCTAGGACGGTTCGTGCAGGCGGATACCATTGTACCCGATCCCACCAATCCGCAAAGCCTCAACCGGTACAGCTACGTCTTGAACAATCCGCTTAAGTATACCGATCCCACTGGACATTTCACCACATGTAATCAGCAAGGGCAATGTGCAGATGATGGTTACGGTGTTGACAATCCCGTTTTTACTTCTTATGACGCGGATGAACGACGTTATCAATTGTTACTTTACAACAATGCGCTAGCTGGATGGGCTGAGAAGGGTTGGATTACCGACCTTGACGCCTTCGTGCAATTAGCCAATGCGGCTGCGTCAATGATACCAGGAGATATCGAGGGTGATCGCGGACAGATTTTTGTTAATGATATGGCTTCCATCTTAACAGAATATGTAGATCCTGAATATTATAAACAGGCGAAACCTTTAAAGCAATCCGGTTTTGCCACAACCTTTCAAGATCCCGGCGCTGGCGGAGAACAACCCCATCATTTTTGGTTTTACGTGTATTCGGTTTTTGCCACTAACAGCCGTTTAATTGCCACTGGTGGCAATTTGGCTCATGAAACTTTTTTAACGGTAGATACACTTTCCTTTGGAGAATTAGTGGGACGTTCGTATCAAGACTTTGCTTTAGGGCAAGAAGGTGTGAATTTAGGGGTTGATTTAAGAAATGGTAGAATAGACATTGGCGAAGTCGGCGGGTATATCCAAAGGAATTTCGGTCCTGGAGGTTCAGCCACTACGACATGGGGAAATACTCTCGGAGGACGTTTTAACAAACAGTTCTACGATTTGTGCCTATCTGCGGCTTCCCTAATATGGCCTGTCCCAAGTGGTGAGTATGGTGGAAAGTAGATATGAAAACTATGCGGACAGAAAGTGTGATCGTGGGAATTGTCATTTTGCTACTAGCGAGCCTACTGCTTTGTTGCATTGGGTCGCGTATTATGGCACGGCTATGGGACAATGGAATTGAAC
The DNA here is from genome assembly GCA_034429475.1 of Anaerolineae bacterium. Lineage (GTDB taxonomy): Bacteria > Chloroflexota > Anaerolineae > B4-G1 > SLSP01 > JAKQHY01. The sequence continues at coordinate 30,692 of DAOUGD010000312.1, read as the reverse complement.
GCGCTGCGGGCAGAGTAAATAGCGAGCCAACTTTGGCAGGTCTGGCGACTTACATCACCGATGAAATTCAAGTAGGGATGTCACGCTCCGAAACCGAGAGGGTGCTTCAGAAAATAGCTCCGGTAGAGGTGTTTCCAGGGCACCTATTGCGAGATGTTGGCTCTGGATATGGGCCGACATCTTGTGATACGATAAACCTAACACTCACAACGTTCCCAAGACATGTTTGGGTAATTATCGCTTGTTATAACGCTCAAGGGGAATTGGTAATACTTCATTCTGCCGATTCTGAGAGTTTTCCCCCATTGGACATATATGCGCCCACAAATTCTAATTGAGTTAACTGAGGAACAGTCAACATTGAAGGTGTTTGAAATGCTTCAGCCTGATTGGTTTACCCGAAGAAATGAGTTTACCGCATTCTCGACAGTGCAACCTGGCGAAACCCTGCGGGCCGGGGCAGGATTGCCCCGGCCCGGTTGCACCGTCACCGGCGCGGCGCTCAGAGCCTGTCCTGAGGGCTACCGAAGGATCGCACTCCAGCGTTGCCCTATCCTCCGCGCCGGTACTCTCATTCTACCACCGTTCCCGGCGGCGGGGACGCCGCGGGTAGGAGCCGCTGCAACTCCGCCACCAGCGCCAGCCGCGTCGCCAGGTCTAGCTCCGGCGCACGCAACTGCGCCAGCAGCGCTGCCACGGGTGCCGCGCCCGGCGGCGGGGACGGTGCGTCAGCCGGCGGGGTGAGCACCAACCGCTGCGTCACAATCGCCATCGCCGCGTAGTAGTCCTCCGCCACCGTGCGGTCGTGGACGCGCGCGTAGATGAGGGTGGAGTTGAGCTTCTGGTGTCCCAGCAGCTTCTGAATGGTGGTGATCGGACAGCCCGCGTTCACCAACTGCGTGGCGTAGGTGTGGCGCAGCCGGTGCGGGCTGACCGGCACGCCGGCCTGCGCGCCCAGCGCGTGCAGCCGGTCGCGCAGCAAGTCCTTGCACACCGGCGCATTACGGTAGAGGAAGACGTGGTCGCTGGCGCCCAGCCCGCGCACGGCCAGGTACGCCTGCACCGCTGCCACGGCTGCCGCTGTCAGGTACACCGTGCGATCCCGCAAGCCCTTACCCCGCCGCACGGTGAGCCGTTGCCCGGGCAAGTCCAGGTCGGCCAGCCGCAGCTCTTCCACCTCGCCCAACCGCAAGCCGCCGTGCCAGAACAGGTAGAAGGCGGCGCGAAGCAGGAGCGCGTCCCGGCGCTGGACGGCGTCGGTGGCCTGCGCTATCTGCTGCTCACTGGCATCCCGCAAGGCGCGCACCTGGGCGTCCGAGAGAAAGCGCAGCAGGCGGTCGGCTTCCTTGAGGCAACGAATGCGGAACAGAGCCTGGGGCACGGCGATGTCCTGTTCTTGCAGGAAGCGCAGGAACGCCTGGAAATGCCGCAAGTCCTGGTTGATGCTGGAAGTAGCATACCCGGCGGCCAGTTGGTGATCGAGATAGGCGTACACCTGGGCGCGTTGGAGGTCGCCGGGGCCCGTGAGGGGGTAGTGCGCCAGCAGCCAGCGCCACATCCGCGTGTGCTGGCTCCAGAAGCGGGCGATGCTGTCGCGGAGGCGCGCCGGGCGCCAGTTGCGTTGCAGGAGATGCTGGTAGCGGGTCAACGGCTGGACGAGCCAGGCCGGCAGGCCGGCGCCATACGTCTCGGGATTGACCGGCGGCAGCGTCACAGTGGCGCAACCGCGTTCCTGGCGCAGGAAGGTGCGGAATTTCTCCAGGGCCAGGCGGCACATATCCGTCCATTCCGCGCTCAGGTGCTTGGCCTGGATGTACGCCAGCGCGCGTTCCAGGTCCGTCGCCAGATCCAGTTGTGGATGCGGCTTGAGGTTCAGCCCCAGGGCGTGCCCGGCCATCGGCACGTAGAGCTTGGCGGTAGTGTCGCGGCTATGCCCGCCGCTGTGCAGCCATTCCTGGTAGCGTTCCAGGAGCGCCACATTCTCGGCCGGCCAGGCGGCGGTCGGCGCCGGGCTGGGGTAGTCCACGGGCTGGTGACGGGCCTGGGCGTGCCGCAGCGCGGCGTCGTAGCAAGCAGCGGCGGTGGGAGGCAGCGCGGGCGGGGTCATTGCCAGCCCTCCAACCGCGCGCAGGCGGCGGCGAAATCCGCCTGCACCTGCCGGTCGTTGGCGGCGACGTAGATTTGGGTGGTTTCCAACCAGGCGTGCCCCAGCAGTTTCTGGATGGTGGTCACGGGCGTGCCGGCGGCCACCAGGTCGTTGGCGAAGGTGTGCCGCAGTTGATGGGCGGTCAACTGCACGCCAGCCTCCGCCCGGTAGCGCAGCAATCGCTTGTGAATGGCGGTGGTGGAGAGTCCACTGAGTTGGTAGCTGAGGAACAGGCAGTCGCTGCCGCTGCCGGGGCGCCCTTGCAGGTAGGCGCGGAGCGCGTCCGCCACCTGCGGCGCGAGGTACACCGCGCGTTCCTTGCGGCCCTTGCCGCGCACCAGCAGGCGCGGCGGCGTTTCCGCCAGGTACAGGTCGGTCAACCGGGCCTGCGCGACTTCCGCGATGCGCAGGCCACACCTTAACATCAGCAAGAACATGGCCCGATCGCGGGCGCTGCGGATGGCGGCGAAGAACCGCTGCAAGTCGGCGTCCGCGACCGGGCGGGGGAAGCCCTGGCGTTGGCGCAAGCCGTGACGATGCGGCAGCACCGGGCAGACCAGCGTGGGATCGTCATCTGCCAGGAAGGTGTACAAGGCGGTGATGGCGGCCAAGCGCCGGTTGATGGTGGCGGGTTGGTATCCACGCGCCACCTGCTGGGTGACGAAGCGATCCACTGCGTGGAACGTGACCGTGGCGGGGGGCACATCGCCTACCACCGCCACGAACTGGGCCAGGTCGTACCCGTAATCGCGCCACGTACGCGCCTCCGGGTTACGCCGGCGCACCCAATTGACGAAAGACTCTATCTCGGCTAACATATCTTACCTCCTGTGAACTAGAATGGTGAGGACTGCCGCCCCCATTCTACTCCCAGGAGGTTCACCGCCCACCTCCGGGAGCCGGCCAGGGGTGGTTAAGATAAATGTCCCGCCCTGGGACGCTTCCTCGCCGCCGATACGATGGTGCCCGACCTCGCTAATCCGCAAAGCCTCAATCGGTATGCGTATACCCTCAATAATCCGCTCAGGTATACTGATCCGACTGGGCACATTGAATCAACCGAACAAGCAGATGCGTATAACATTGTCACGGAGATGGGGCGCTATGGCTTATATACTAAACGCAGGTAAAACTTCCAAATTCTCGGTCATCAGACTCGCCAGTTCATCGGCATAGTCTTTGAGGTCATCCAGCACGCTACCAATTCCACGGCCATGGTCGCAATACGTTCGCGGACGATTTTGGCGTGGTGGTAGCGGGCGTTGTCCAGAAACAGGAGGCTGTGTCCTTCCGGATGGCGGGTTCGAATGACAGCAATGAGCGTTTGCAGCGTCTCGCCGTTGACGTTATCCGTCCCCCGCACGTCAATAGACGCTTGGTCCAGGGGACAATATGCTGCGCAAATGTTATAGCGCTTGCGCCCACTGTTACTCCGCAGGCGCCCCCGTTGCCCTTTCTTGGTCCACCCATAGCTGAGGTGGACATTGTGGGTGGGATGGGCGGCAGCCCCAAAGTAAATCCGGTCGGTGGGACCTAACGCCGTCTTGAGTTTGCCGTAGCCCGCAATGAAGGCGCGTTGTTCCTGCGGCTTGGCTTCGTCTACTTCACTGGGAACCAGGCGGGCTTTGATATGGCGATAGCCTTTGCGCCGCAAGAGCGCTTGCATCCCGTCCTCGGTGTATTCCAACGCAAACTTTTCTTGCACAACGGTAGGCACCTCCCGGGCACGCCCATAGGGTTTGCGCGCCAACTCGGTTTCCACCTCCGCCCATTGCGCAGCGCTCAATTCACAGTCCTGACCATGATACCCCCATTGCCGTATCCCAGCTATAGTTGTTCAGATAAAGTTTTGGACACTATGCGGGCAACGGCCCCCCCCGTCGCCATCGCCTGACAATAGACGCCCATGACTTGTTTGACCTCGTCCGGGTGCGCGGCGTAATAGGTCAAGGCCACATCCACCGACATGGTCAAGGCTTCGAACTTGTCAAAGTACTGATTGTGGGTGGCCCGCCGCCAGATGTTTTTCGGTGGTGGTTAAGTGATAAGTGATGCTTGCTCTGCCCGTTGCCCTAAAGCTGCCTTGAGGGAAACAAGCCGAGTAGCCATCATCACTTACTCTTTAACCACTACCGGCTTTCAATTGCTTTGCCGGGATGGTGTTGAGCATCAGCACTTCCGCCGCCGTTAACTTCAGTCCAATCTCCTGTGCAGCGAAGGCGCGTTTTTCCAGAAACGTCTGCCGGAAGTCGGGGGCCACGGCGGCCTTTTTGACCAGCACCTCGACACCGTGTGGAATGTCGCCGGCGGGTCATCCCTGCGCGGGAGGCCGTCTCCCGACAATGGTGGTGCGGACGGACTCGCCTTCTGCCGGGCAGTCCGCCGATTTGGGTGTGCTTTCTGTGTCACGGTTCATAGGGTTTCTCCTTTCGTGCAACTCAAAGCCCTGGAGAGAACTGGAGTTATTAGGCATATCCCCGGTAAGCCGTAAAAGATACAGGACGAGATTCACGCAGATAATTTTTAATCAGCGTTCATCAGCGTTTATCTGCGTCCTAATTCTCTCTTCCGTTATGCAGAACAACTCCATTGTAGTCATGGAGCGGGGGAGGGCAAGTGGCTCAATATTCTTTACTTTAGTCCGAGGTGAGGTATAGTTGAAGGCATGAAAGAAATTCTGTTGCATCCGTTCAATCCGTCGAACCGTCTTTGGAGGAGTTTTTGCCGGTGAAACGCAGGATCACACTGGTTTTCATCGCCCTGCTGGCCTGGCTGACGCTGGCCGCCTGTGCCGCCAATCGCACTGCCGCGCCGCCGCGCGCCGTGGATGGCGTCCTCGATCTGCGGCAGTGGGATTTCGCGCGCGACGGCGCGGTCAACCTGGAAGGGGAATGGCTGTTCTACTGGCGCGCGCTGGCGGCTGAGGTCACGCCGGAGTGCAGCCCGTCCGGCCTGTTTGACGTGCCGGGTTCGTGGCACGCCTATGCGGGAGGCGCGGGAAAACCGCTCGGCGCGATAGGGTACGCCACGCTGCGCCTGCGTGTCCTGCTGCCGCCCGACGCCCCGCCGTTGCAATTGCACCTCAAAGATGCGCTGACGGCCTATCGCCTGCAAGTCGTTGATGCGAACGGGCAGCCCTTGACCGCGCGGTTGGAAGGGGGGCGTGTGGGCACGACCACGGAGTCCAGCGCACCCGCCCGTGCGACCGGCGCGCTCTGGCTGCCGGACGCCGGCGAATGGTTTATCGTGTGGGAAATCAGCAACTTCCACAACCCCGTGGTGGGCGGCCCTACGCACAGCCCGCGCCTGGGGGTAACGGCGACTTTGCAGCGCGAACTGGTCGTGGCGAATATGAGTAATGCGATTACCCTCGGTATTTTGGCGGCGTTGTGGCTTTATCACCTGGTGTTGTTTGCGCTGCGCCCCCGCGACCGGGTTGCTTTGTGGTTCGCCTGGGTATGCCTCGCGTTGATCCTCCGTGTGGTGGCTACCGAGCATTACCTGGAAATCTTCTTCCCCCCGACTACTGTGTGGTCGTTGGTGCAAAAACTGGAAATCTTAGGTTTTTATGCCGGCATTCCCCTTTTTATGCTCTTTATCTACGGGATGTTCACCCCCCAGGCCGACAATCGGGTCTTTCGCCTGTTGCTGGCGATCGGTGGAGCTTTTGTCGCGCTGGTGTTAGTGACATCCCCTCGAATTTACCTGTACACGGTGTTGGCCTACGAACTCTTCACCGTCGCCGTGATCATCTGGATTTTCTACGTGCTCGTTCGCGCGCTTCAGGCCAAAAACTTCCTGGCATGGTGGATCGTCGGCGGATTTGTCGTGTTGACGTTGGCTATCATCAACGACATTCTGGCCAATGAGCGGGTGTTGCACACCATTTACCTGACGCAATATGGGTTTTCCTTTTTCACATTCTTCCAGGCCGCCGTGATTGCGATGGGCAATCAGCGCGCGCACACTCAGGCGGAAAAGCTGGCCGTAGACCTGGCGCAGAGTGAGAAAAAGTATCGCGCCCTGTTTGAAGATTCGCGCGATGCGATCTTTATCGTATCCCGCGCGGGGCGGTTGGTGGACGCTAACCAGGCGATGTTGGAGTTGTTTGGGTATTCCTTGCCGGAAATCCTACAGTTGGACGTGCGCTCGGCCCTGGTGAACCCGGAAGAAATCCAACGGTTTCAGGAGATTATCGAAAGGAACGGTTCTATTCGCAATTTTGAAATGCAGTTATGCACAAAAGATGGCGCTGCGTTGGATTGCTTGATCTCGGCTACCCTCCGGTGGGGGGAGGCCGGCGGCGTTATTGGCTACCAGGGCATCTTGCAGGACGTGACCGAGCGCAAGCGCGTCGAGCTGGAACTCGAGCGCTATCGTGAACGCCTCGAGGACCTGGTGGACGAGCGCACGGCGGCGCTGCAAACCCTGATTGACGTCAGCCGGGAACTGTCGGCCCAACTGGATCGGCGCAGCTTGCTGGATCGCGTGGCGCAGCAGACGTCGCGGCTGATGTATGCTGAAAACATGCTCATCGCCTTGTATGAGCCAACCCGCCACGAAGTAGAATTCGTCTTAAGTCTGAACCCGAACGAAGCAAAGATTGGCGAGCGGCGTCCGGCCGACGTGGGCTTGATTGGACAGATCATCCAATCGGGACAGCCACTGTGGTTGGCGCCCAGCATGGCCCGGCGCACCGGCCAGATCACGGAAGATCCGGTCGGGCCGGAAGCCGTGGCATGGCTGGGCGCGCCGATGTTGGTGGGAAAGCGAGTGTTGGGTGTGATGGTGGTGCAGCACTACACCGACCCGGACATTTACACAGCGCGTCATGTTTCCTTGCTACAGTCCATCGCCAACCAGACCGCCATCGCGCTGGACAATGCGCGCTTGTTTCGCGCCGCCGAAGAGGCGCGGGCGGCGGCGGAATCGGCCTCGCAGGCCAAGAGCGCGTTCCTCGCCACCATGAGCCACGAAATCCGCACCCCGATGAACGGCGTCATCGGCATGACCAGCCTGCTGCTGGATACCCCCTTGACCCCGGAGCAGCGCGAGTTCACGGAAACCATCCGCGCCAGCGGCGACACGTTGTTGACCATCATCAACGACATCCTCGACTTCTCCAAGATCGAAGCCGGGCGGATGGAGTTAGAGCATCAGCCGTTCAACGTGCGCGAGTGTGTGGAGAATTCGCTCGATTTGTTGGCAGCGACGGCGGCGAATAAGGGCCTGGAGATGGCGTATTGGCTCGATGCTCAAACCCCCACCGCCATCATCGGTGACGTAACCCGCGTGCGGCAGATTTTGATCAACCTGTTGAACAACGCCATCAAATTCACCGATCAGGGGGAAATTGTCGTTTCGATCGAGTCGGCGCTTTTGCCGCGTGAAACGCGTGACTCCAGTGCCCCGCAACCCATCTTGAGCCACCGGCCACCGACCACCACCAGCGAACTGCCAGTTTCGAGTATTCAGCCTACGGCGTCGGACATGGAAATGTACGAACTGCACTTCGCGGTGCGCGATACCGGCATCGGCATCCCACCCGACCGGGTGGATCGGCTATTTCAGCCGTTCAGCCAGGTGGACAGTTCCACCACCCGCAAATACGGCGGGACGGGACTGGGATTGGTCATCAGCCAGCGGCTGGTTGAGTTGATGGGCGGCAGATTGTGGGTGGAGAGCCAGGAAGGAGTGGGGAGCATCTTCCATTTCACCCTGCGCGCGCCGGCGGCCTCGTTGACCCGGCCCCTGTATCTGCATCGCGTGGCCCCCGACCTGCGGGATAAGCGCGCGCTCCTCGTGGACGACAACGCCACCAATCGCCGCATCCTGATGCTTCAGATGCAGGCATGGGGAATGTCACCGGTGGAGACAGCGTCGCCTTTGGAGGCGCTCTCCTGGGTGCAGCGCGGTGATCCTTACGATGTCGTTTTGCTTGATCATCACATGCCGGAGATGGATGGCGCAACCCTTGCCGCTGCCATCCACGCCGTGCGCCCGCGCCTGCTGCTGGTGATGTTGAGTTCGATCGGTAAACAGGAGATCAATGGGGCAGAGGAATTGTTCGCTGGCTACCTGGTCAAACCCCTCAAGGCCGCGCAATTGTATGATGTCCTGACGGGCATTTTTGTGGTGGGGGACGTGTCTGGCGCCACGCTGCCCGCCCATGTATCTCCATTTGATGGGGAGATGGGACGCCGCCTGCCGTTGCGCATCCTCCTGGTGGAGGACAACGCCGTCAACCAAAAGCTGGCGCTGCTGCTCCTGGAGCGGTTGGGCTATCGCGCCGACGTGGCCGCCAACGGGTTGGAGGCCGTCGCGGCGACGCAGCGCCAGCCCTACGACGTGATCTTGATGGATGTGCAGATGCCGGAACTGGACGGCCTGGAAGCGACGCGCCGCATCCGCGGGGGGGAAACCTATCAGGGGCAGCAGCCGCGCATCATTGCGATGACGGCGAACGTGACGCCGGAGGGCCGCGCCGCCTGCTTCGCCGCCGGCATGAACGATTACGTTGCCAAGCCCGTGCAGGTGGCAGCTCTGATTGCGGCATTGAATCGCACAGAGTTTCCGGCGGTGGATGCCCTGTCGCAAGCTAAAGTGGAATCGTGGGCGGGCGTATCTGTGGCGCCGGCAGAGACTGCCGTGTCCCCCGCGCCGCTTCTGAGCGTCGCCGTTTTGAAGAATCTGCATACCTCGCTAGGCCGCCGCGCAGATCAGAAGCTGGCAACGTTGATCGCGTCGTTCTACGAAAGTGCGGAACGCTTGCTGCGGGAGATGCAGCAGGCATTCGACTGCGCCGACCGAGAGACGCTGCACCGCGCCGCGCACTCCCTCAAATCCACCGCCGCCTCCATGGGCGCGCTGTCCCTATCCGACCTGGCGCGCACCATAGAATACGCCACCGCCGACGCCATCCCCGATACCGCCGGCGGCCTCATCGCCCAGGCTGTGGCCCTTTATCCCCAGGTGAAGGCGGCGCTGGAAGCGTTTGGGGAGGAAATAGGAGATAGGAAATAGGGAGCAGGGGGTGGGTTGTGGGTTCCGGGTTCTGGGTTGTGGGTTAACCCAACTACCCAACCACCCAACCATCCTAACTCCTCACTCGCAACTCCTAACTCCTAACCCTTCACCCAACTCACATTATATTCTGTGCTCGCATCCGGCAGCGCAATCTGCGGTGGGCGCAGTTCCCAATGGCCGGGCAACCCCAATTCCTGGGCGGTCAGCGCGAAGTGGGCCATGGCGATGCCCATATCAAGTCGCTGCATATCCGCAATTTTGACCAGGCCGAGCGTCTGTTTGCCGTAACCCGGCGTCCGTTGCAGGTAGAGATGCCATGCGCCGTCGCCTTTGACAATGCGCCAGGGCTGCTTGTTCGACGCCGACGGCCCCCGGCGTACCATGTCCAACACGGCGGCGTACTCCCCGGCGACCTCGCGGGGCAGGGGATGGGCGAAGTCGCCATCGAAAAACAACGTCTCCCACGGCTTGCGCTGATCCGACCCGGCGCCCTGGCGGACGAGCCGATCCACCCAGCGTGGCTTTTCGGCGGCTCCCCCCACGGCGACCACGGCGGGCACGATTTCATCGTCGCGGGCGGCGACCTTCCGGGCGAAGCTGCTCTTGGTGAAACTGCCGCCGAGCCAGCACGTTCCCAGCTCCAAATCGGTGGCGTACAGCACCACCCGCTCCATCCACTCGCCGAAATCCTCCATATCCCGCGCGCCGCCGCGCACCGCGCCGACGATGAAGGCTGCTGCGCCTTTGATGAAGCCGTAAGTGCCCAGGCCCTTGAGCGCGCCGCGATCTTCTTCCGTGGCAGCGATGAGTTCCAGGCGCACCGCACTCCCGAACGGCGGGCCGGGCAGCGCGGCGATAAAATCTTGCAAAGCCTGCCGTTTGGCGGCGTCCAGCGGTTTTGACGTGTAACTCCGGCAAGAATACCGGCGAGAAATAAGTGTAGTGATGGGATTTTGGTAAGACATGATGACCCCTCTATTCCATTTCCTTGATTCTTTTGATTAACTTTTCGACAACTTTCGTTTGTGTTTTTTTGCTATTGGAGGGCGGCGGAAATTCAATCTCAGGTGACTTTCGTTGGACCCATTTCCTGATGAGTAGAGTCGGGAGAAATGCAGCGCAAAAACTAAAATACCCAAAGAAAATCACTATGCCAGCCAAGAAGCCGCAACCAATAGCCCAAGGAAGCTCTATTTTTGAGAATACAGGTAGAAGATTCTGAGTGATTTTGTAACCTGCTGACATTCCCGCCATCATAAATGTAAGAAATGTTACCCGAAGACCTATCCAATGTGTGGAAGCTGCTATTTTGCTATTTCTAAGGCGTTTAGAATATGCTTGCATAAGGCCACTGGCAATAGTGAGAAGAATGCCAAAAAAGAAAGTGAGAATCATTTCGTACAATTTAGGGTTCATTTGGTTTACACCCCCTGGATGCGAGACTGCTGGATGTGGCGATGGGATTTTGATAAGACATAGTGACCTCTCTATTCTATTACATTTTCCTGACTCTTTCCATTAACTCTTTGATGGCTTTTCTTTTCCCTGTTTCTTCATTAGCGGAGGGCGGCGGAAACTCAATTTCGGGTGATTTTCGTTGGATCAATTTTTTGACGAGAAATGTAGGGAGAAAAGTAATACATATCATACAAAATATAATGCTTATAAAGATTATTGGGCCACCCAGAAAGCTGATACCAACGGCCCAAGGAAGCTCCATCTTTAAGAATATGGGGGCAAGGTTCTGAGAAATTTTGGTTATTATCCATAATGTTCCGCCAGTGATTAGTGGAAGACCCGTCATTCCAGAACCTATTTGGTATGTGTAATAGGCTATTTTGCTATTTCTAAGGCGTTTAGAATACGCCTGCATAAGACCGCTGGCAATCGTGAGAAGAATACCGAACATGAAAGCGAAAACCACTTCGTGTAATTTAGGATTCATTTGATTTACCTACCGTCTGTTTATTCCCTCTCCTTGATCTGATAGGGAAACTGATTTCTTATTTCTTATTTCTTCCTACAGAAGATTAAAGAGAAGTTCACCTTTGTCAAGTGAGGACTACAAATGACATTAGAGTTCAAGGGATGGGTACGCACCTCTCTCATAGATTTCCCCGGCCACATTGCGACGGTCTTCTTTACCGGCGGCTGCAACTTCCGCTGCCCGATGTGCCACAACGCGGACCTGGTGCTTCGTCCAGGCGACTTGCCCACGCTGTCTGACGCCGAAGTCTGGGCGTTTCTCGAAAAGCGGGTGGGCAAAGTGACCGGCGTCGTCGTCACCGGCGGGGAACCGACGCTGTGGCCGGACTTGCCGGATTTCTTGCGTCGCGTGCGGGCGTTGGGCTACGCGGTCAAGCTCGATACCAACGGCTATCGCCCCGATGCGCTGGCGGCGCTACTGGATGCGGACCTGCTGGACTACGTGGCAATGGACATCAAGGCCCCACCGGAGAAGTACGCGCAGCTTTCCGGCATCCCCGGCACAGAGATAGCTCGCATCGAACAGAGCCTCGCGCTGCTGGCGTCCAGCGGCGTCCCCTACGAATTGCGCACCACCGTCGTTCCCGGCCTGCTCGACGTGGACGACATCGAGGCGGTCGCGCGCTGGATCATGGTCTCAACGGATTCAACGGATTTAACGGAAGGGGAAATTCCGTTGCCATCTGTTCAATCCGTTGAGTACATCTTGCAGCAATTTCGCGGGACGAACACGCTCGATCCGGCTCTGGCGACCCGCGCGCCCTACGCGATGGACGTGTTGCACGCCATGGCCGACCGCGCCCAGCGCTGGCTGCCGCGCGTCGAGGTGCGCGGGGGATAGCTCTGAAAATTGGAACTATGCCTTGATTTCAGGCGTCTTTATGGTGGGATTTTTCAACGCAGAGCCGCAGAGTTTTTCCCTTCTCTGTGAACTCTGTGTTCTCTGTGGCAATTAAGGAGGTGTACCATGCGTAGAGGTTGGTTGATTTTTGGCATTGTGGTGGCCGTGATGGCCTTGATCGGCGGGTTCATCGGGCTGATTGCCTATTACGACCATCTCCCCGATCACCTTTCCCAGCACGAGACGCTGGTACTGGGGCAGAATCAGCTCGTGCCGGGTAGTCCGGCGGCGATGCGGGTGGTGGTGCGCGACAGCCGCGACGGAACACCGTTGGCCGACGCCAAGGTGGAGGTGAAGCTGCGCTCCATCGAGGGCGGCGGAGCCAAGACGCTCTTCAAGGGCGTCACCGACGCTTCCGGCAATGTGGCCGTGAGTTTCGACGTGCCGGAAGACGTTGACCCCAAGCAGACGCTCATCGTTGAGACGAAGTCGCGCCTGGGCAGCGACACGCTGGAGCAGAATGTGACGGTCAAGCGCGACTTCCGCATCCTGCTCACCACCGACAAACCGCTCTACCAGCCGGGGCAGATCATCCACATCCGCGCGCTGGCGCTCGGCAACTTCGACCTTAAGCCCGCCGTCGCGCAGTCCCTCGAATTTACGGTGTCCGACGGCAAGGGCAATACCGTCTTCCGCAAGACGCTGTCCACGTCGGAGTTTGGCGTGGCGGCGGTGGATTTCCAACTGGCGGACGAGGTCAACACCGGGCCGTACAAGCTCACGGCAGCGTTGGGCGACACCACATCCGAGAAGACCGTCACCGTCGAGCACTACGTCCTGCCCAAATTCAAGGTCACGTTGACCACCGATCGCACGTTCTACCGGCCCGGCGACCATGTTGAGGGTTCGCTCAAGGCTGCGTACTTCTTTGGGAAGGACGTGACCGAAGGGAAAATCAAGCTGGAAGGCTACACCTATGACTTCCAGCGCAACGTCGCGGTGACGTTGGAGGGGACGACGAATGCGACCGGCGCGTTCGTCTTCAGCTTCGACCTGCCGGCATACATCGCGGGCAGTGAGTTGGAGGGCGGCGGCGCGCGCTTCTACCTGGAGGCCGCCGTCACCGACCAGGCCGAGCACGTCGAAGTGGGGCGGCTCTCGCTGCCGGTGGCGCAGCAGGCGCTCGTCATCAACGCCGTGCTGGAAGGCGGGACGCCGCGCCCTAACGTCGAGAACATCCTCTACGTGCTGGCGAGCTATCCCGACGGCACGCCCGCCGAGACCGCGTTGACCGTAGCTTTGGGCGAGACCGGCGAAATGCTCACCGGGCAGACCGGCAAGTACGGGCTGGCGGAAGTGCGCTTCACGCCTTCTCAAGCTGCTTTGTATGTGAGCGCCCACGTCCGCGACGCGACCGGCGCTTCCGCATCCCGCAACTTCTACTTCGAGGGGCAATGGGACGAAGAAACGGTGCTGCTGCGCCCCGACGCGCCGCTCTACCGTGTGGGCGACACGATGCAGTTGGCGATTCTCACGTCGGCGCAGCGCGGGACAGTGTACCTCGACATCACGCGCGCCGGGCAGACGGTGAGCACGCGCGCGGTGGACGTGACCGATGGCAAGGCCGCCGTCGCTGTTGACGTGACGCCTGACCTCTACGGCACGCTCGAACTCCACGCCTACAAGATTCTGCGCTCCGGCAACACCACACGCGATACACGATTGGTGATTGTGGAGCAGGCCAACGACCTGAACGTGACGCTCACACCCGGCGCCGAGTCGTACAAGCCGGGCGAGGACGCCACGCTCGATGTGCAGGTCAACGGGGCGGATGGCGCGGGCGTGACCTCCGCGCTCGGTTTGGCGGTGGTGGATGAGTCCGTCTTCGCCCTGGCGGAACAGGACCCTGGCTTCGCCAAGCTGTACTTTATGCTTGAGGCAGAGTTGTTGCAGCCTAAATACGAACTGCACGGCTTCAACATCCCGGACATGATCGCGGAACCGGAACCGATCAGCGATCCGGTCTTGCGCGAGGCGCAGGCCGAAGCGGGCAAGGCGGCGTTGGCGTCGGCAGTTTCGGCGGACAGCCCATTCAGCCTCGCGGCGAACTCGCATCAATGGGCGATGCAGCGGGCGGAGGAACGGCAGGCGGCGTTCTTCACCGGGCTGGCGAAGGGGCTGTACGGGCTGGTCGTTTTCATCCCCCTGGCGGTGATGGCGCTGAGCGGCATCGCGGTCTGGCGCAACGCGGAGCAGAAGCGCTGGCGGCGGCTGTTCGGCAGCGTGGGGATGGCGTTTGGCGCGCTCATTGCGCTCGCTTTGATGCTGGCCGGGTTAATCTGGTTTGTGGACGAACTTTTCTGGCGCGCGAGCGACGTCCTGATGGTGCTGCTGGCCGCGACGTTTGGCCTGTTTGGGCTGGTGGGCGTGATCGGTAGCCTCGTGATCGCCATCACGCGCAAGGACGGCTGGCTCGGCGCGATGTTGGGATTGGTCCCGGTGTGGTTCGGCCTGTTGGTTTTCCTGATTTTTGCTGCGGAGCGCGGCGATTTTGAACCCGGCGATTGGGCGGTAGCGGCCGGTCTCATTGCGCTGTTCCTGCTGCCGCTGGCGTTCATGCTGCGCAGCGCGAGCTTCGCGTTGGAGAAACGCCCCTTCCCCGTCGTGGCCGCGCTGGGGACGGCGCTGATCCTGGTCGTGCTGCCCTTGCTCACCCTCGCCGGGGGGATGAGCCAGCGGGCTTTTTCCAATACCGTGGCCGGACTTGGCGGCGGCGATGGTGACGTTTGGGTAGAAGAGGGTGTTGTCTTTGATATGGCCGCGCCGCAGGCGATGGGAAATGTTGTCGTGGTGGAGAAAGAGGTGGAAAAGGTGGTGGAACGGGAAGTGGTCGTGACCGATCAGCAATCCTCCGCCGGCGAACCGCCCCGCCTGCGGCAATACTTCCCCGAAACGATGCTCTGGCTGCCCAACGAGGCGACGGACGCGGCCGGCGCGCTGCACCTGGAATTCCCCGTCGCCGACAGCATCACGACGTGGCGCGTGACCGCGCTGGCGTCCTCGCAGGATGGACAGCTCGGCAGCGCGACGGGCGGGCTGCGCGTCTTCCAGGACTTCTTCATTGACCTCGACATGCCCGGCTCGCTCACCGTGGGCGACGAAGTGGCGATTCCCGTCGGCGTCTTCAACTACCTGCCCCAAGTGCAGTCCGTGCGCCTCGAAGTCCAGCCGGAACCCTGGTTTGAGCTGTTAGACGAATCCAGTAAGACGTTGGAAATTGCCTCCAACGACATCACCGTCGTCTACTTCCGCATCAAGGCCAAAGCCTTTGGTTCACAGCCGTTCCAGGTCACGGCTTACGGTTCGCAGATGTCGGACGCCATCCGCAAGGACGTGCGGGTGTTCCCGGATGGCAAGGAACTGCGCTTCACCGTCTCAGACCGGCTCAGTCCGACCGCACCCGTGAAAGAAGGCGTCCAGCTTCCGGCGGACGCGATCCCCGGCACGCAGAAAGTCTACGTGAAAATCTACCCCGGCATTGTCAGCCAGGTGGTGGAAGGACTGGACGCGCTGCTGCGGATGCCCTACGGTTGCTTCGAGCAGACTTCGTCCACGACGTACCCGAATATCCTGGTGCTGGACTATCTCAAGACGACACAGCAGGCGTCGCCCGAAGTGCAGATGCAGGCCGAGCAGTACATCAACCTGGGCTACCAGCGGCTCACCACCTTCGAGGTAGCCGGCGAGCCGGGTGGCTTCTCGCTCTTCGGCAATCCGCCCGCCGACCCGATGCTGACGGCCTACGGCTTGCAGGAATTCGGCGACATGAGCCGCGTCTACGACATTGACCCCAAACTGATCGAGCGCATCGCCGCGTGGCTTTTCGCCCGCCAGCAGCCCGATGGCTCCTGGAAAGGCGTGGAGGGCTTCCACGAGACGAGCCTCACGCAGATGACGGATCAGGTGCAGGTGACAGCCTTCATCGTCTGGGGGCTGGCGGACGCGGGCTACGCGAGCGACGGCCGCGCGGCGAAGGGCGTGAGTTTCCTGCGCGAGAGCGCGTCGCAAGTGGAGACGGCCTACGATTTGGGATTGGTCGCCAACGCGCTGGTGGCGTATGACGTGGCGCTGGAAGGCAAGACTACGTCGGTCACCAACGGGGTGTTGGATCGGCTGGCGGGGATGGCGAAAAAGGACGGCGAGGCGGTCTATTGGGAGGCCGGCCGCGAGACGTACATGGGCGGCTATGGCAACAGCGCGCAGCTCGAAGCGACCGCGCTGGCGGCGCTGGCCTTCATCCGCGCGGGGCAGCACGGCGACCTGGCAAACGGCGCGCTCACATACCTGGTGCGCAACAAGGACAGCTTTGGCACGTGGGAAACCACCTCGGCGACCGTGCTCACGCTCAAGGCGCTGATTGCCAGCGTCAAATCCGGCGCGGAGGACGTGGACGCGACCGTGACGGTCACGCTCAACGGCGGGCAGGCCAAGACAGTGGAGGTCAAGCCGGAGAACTTCGACGTGGTGCAGATGCTCGTCTTCGACGACGTGCCTCTGGGCCGCGAGAATACGGTTGAGATCACGCTCAACGGCAAGGGCAACCTGATGTACCAGGTGGCAGGCAGCTACTACCTGCCGTGGGACAAGCTCCCGCTCTACCCCGAATTGCTGGGCGAGGGCGGCGACCTGGTGAGCATCGGCGTGACTTACGATCGCACCGAACTCGCGGTCAACGATACGGTGGGCGTGGACGTCGTCGTCACGCTTGCCGAGGGCGCGGCGGACTCCGCCATCGTAGACCTGGGCCTGCCGCCGGGCTTCACCGTGGAGACGGAAGACCTGGATCGGCTAGTGGCGCGCTTCCAGGACACGCCGGAAGACTACGCCTTCGCCAAAATCGAGCGTTACGAACTGACCGGGCGGCAGATCATCCTCTACGTGAGCGACCTCACCGCCGGACAACCGCTCGAATTCAGCTACCGCCTGCGGGCCAAGTTCCCGCTCAAGGCGCAGACCCCCGCGAGCGCCGCCTACGATTACTACAATCCCGCCGTGGTGGGGGAGCAGACGCCGACGACGTTGACCGTGACCGAGTAGGGGCAGGGTCCTCCTGCCCGATGACTGAATCACAAGGCCCTCCGCATCCAACGCGGAGGGCCTTTTTCTATTCAGGGGCGGGGGAACGTGGTACAATGGCAAATGGGAGTAGGTAAACGGGGGTGGGGTAGAAAAATGGACAAAACTTTTGCTGACTATTGGAATGGCGCCGAGAATTGGATAACGTTGACTTCGGGTGAATATTATCCTGATATTCTGGAGAATGCCTGCAACTTGTACATGCCTGTCCTTGAGGTATTCGGGCAGTTGTTAAGCGCGTCTTATTCATCGCAAAATCTGTTCGAGCAAATCAGCGATTATAGCAATCCGTGGATGCGGGTACAACTCTGCCGTGTTTTTCGCAGGTACGTGAGTCCCGATGCCCCTGTGGAAATGACCAAAATCCGCACCAGAAAGCAACAAGTGTTGGATACGTTTGGCAAAGAGTTCCGACTAATTCAGGAGGTTCAAGCCAAGTTCAATGCTCGGCCTAAACGCGACGAGGCTTTGTGCGCGCTCTTGTGGGAGTACAAATCGAGAGGCCAAAAAGGATACACATTGACGGAGAAGTTTTTCGATCTGTTTCAGTCGCGTTTTCCCTCCCTGAAAATTGTCGGCCCTAAACGCGCCGGACAAGATATTGCTCTCGGCAGTGTTTTTGAGGACTATCCCAATCCAAGCCGTCCTGTTGATTTTGTCATTTATGGCAAAAATAAGCACGAGGTTTTGGCCGTTGGGTTGGCGCGCTACGATTCTGATCGTGGTGGCGCACAGGAAGATGATCGCACCGGTGGCTATAAAAACTGTGCTGATGAGGTGTTGAATTATGTCCGGGCACATGATTTGAGAACCAAGCTGATCTTTTTGAACGATGGGCCAGGACTTTTGCTTGGTTCAATGTGGCGTGATTATGTGGCGCTCGAAGAAAGTTGGCCCGGCAAAATCAAGGTCGTGACGTTGCGAATGGTGACAGAACGGATCACTTATGAATGGCTTACGGCTTGAGGAAGTGTAAATTCAATGGCTACCGGCGTCCAAAAAACCGCATGGCATGGTAATATAATGATGGCCGCCCCGTCCGATGACTTTTCGTCCGTCGGATTGGAGGCAGCCTTATCTTATGCGGGGAAGTGGTTAGAACGAACTATTCTCTCTTATCCGCCTGCGATCGTTGAAGAAGTCTGGCGTGGTACCAGTAGTAACAACCGCCTGTATTTTGGCGATAATTTATCTACCCTGGCGGCATTGTTACAAGAACCGGCGATCAGGGGGCAGGTAAAGTTAGTTTACATTGATCCGCCCTTTGCCACCAACAAAGTCTACCAATCACGGGATCAGGCCGACGCTTACAGTGACACTTTGATGGGAGCGCATTATGTGGAGTTTTTGCGTCGCAGGTTAGTTCTGTTGCGTGAATTGCTGGCGGAAGATGGCTCGATCTATGTTCACCTCGATCAAACGATGGTTTTCCATATCAAACTCATTATGGATGAAGTGTTCGGCAGCGATAATTTTCGCGCTATGATCACGCGCAAAAAATGTAATCCCAAAAATTACACCCGCAAGACTTACGGTAATGTTTCAGATCACATCCTCTATTACGGTAAGTCGGAACAAGTTGTCTGGAATCGCCCTTATACACCCTGGAGCGAGGATAGAGTCACAGAAGAATATGCTTATGTTGAAGAAAATACCGGCCGGCGTTTCAAAAAAGTGCCTATCCATGCTCCTGGAACGCGCAATGGCGCGACCGGAAAGCCCTGGCGCGGTATGACGCCGCCGCCGGGAAAGCACTGGCAGTATCCGCCGGAAAAACTCGACGAACTGGACGCGCGCGGGGAAATCTACTGGTCGCCAACGGGCAACCCCCGCCGGAAAGTCTATTTGGATCAAAGCGAAGGCGTGCCGGTGCAGGATATATGGTTGGATGTGAAAGACGCGCACAATCAGATGATTGAAATTACCGGATACCCGACCGAGAAAAATCCCGAACTGCTTACCCGGATTATCCAGGCCTCTTCCAATGAAAATGATCTGGTGCTAGATTGTTTTGCCGGTTCGGGTACGACTCTGGCCGTCGCCTCGCACCTGAATCGCCGTTGGATAGGCATTGACAACAGTTCTGAATCTATGGTGACCATTTTGAAACGCTTCGCTTATGGATTAGAGCGTATGGGGGATTTTGTCAATGGAAAGAAAGAAGGGACTGCGTTACCGTTGTTTGGCCTTGCAGATTTTCCTCCAATACCTGACTTTGCTCCTACAAAGCCAACTTCAGTAATACAAGACTTTGTTCTGTATTCGGCGTCTGCCTACAGCGAAGACTTGCTACAAATCCTCAAGGAAGACGCCTTGATTATCAATATGTAGCGTTTCGGCGGGAGGAAAACAAATGGATTCAACGATAGACATAGACGGTGTATCGTACAATGGCAAACCAAAGCTACAACCTGATCCAAGCCCTGTATCCGTGCGAGACTGGTTTCTAATACTGCTGGTGTTAAGTATCCCTTTCCTGAATTGGATACTGATTCTATCTTGGGCCTTTGCACCTGAGACAAATATAAACAAGAAGAACTTCTGCAAAGCAGCGCTTCTATGGGCGGTGATAATCACAATACTTTCACTCTTATCGATCGTACCCTAAACGACATGAGCTATGAGTATCCACTACCCCATTAACCAAATCCGTAACATCGGCATCATCGCCCACATTGACGCGGGCAAGACGACGCTGACGGAGCGCGTGCTGTACTACTCCGGGCGCACGCATCGCGTCGGCAGCGTGGACGACGGCACGACCGTCACCGACTGGATGACGCAGGAGCGCGAGCGTGGCATCACCATCACTGCCGCCGCCATCACGACGACGTGGCAGGACGCGGCGACGGGCCAGCGCGCGCAGATCAACCTGATTGACACGCCGGGCCACATTGACTTCACCGCCGAGGTGCAGCGCAGCCTGCGCGTCCTCGATGGCGGCGTGGTCGTCTTCGACGGTGTCGCCGGGGTGGAACCGCAGTCGGAGACGGTGTGGCGACAGGCCGACCGCTTCGGCGTCCCGAAGCTTTGCTTCATCAACAAGCTGGATCGCCCCGGCGCGGACGTCGCGCGCACCTTGCAGATGATGCGCGACCGCCTGCACGCCGCGCCGCTGCTCGTGCAGCTTCCTATCTTCGTCAGCGGCGAGTTTGTGGGGATGGTAGACCTGTTTGAGATGCAAGCGCTCTTCTTCAGCGAGGAGCCGGGCGCGCTGCCGGACGTGCGGCCCATCCCTGCTGACCTGCGCCCCGCCGCTGAACAGGCGCATCACGCGCTGCTGGAAGCTATCGTTGAGACGGACGACGCGCTGATGGAGCGCTTCCTCGAAGGCGAATCCATCCCCAACACCGACCTCCACGCCGCGCTGCGCCGCGCGACCATCGCCAACACGCTGACACCGGTTCTCGTCGGCAGCGCGCTGCACAACCAGGGTATCCAGCCGGTGCTGGACGCCATTGTGCGCTACCTGCCTCATCCGCTGGACATCCCGGCGGTACAGGGCCAGCATCCCGAAACCGGCGACCCGATGACGCGCCCCGCCGACCCCGCCGCGCCGTTCTGCGGGCTGGTCTTCAAAGTTGTCAGCGACCCGTTTATGGGCCGGATGAACTACGTGCGCGTCTACTCCGGCGCGCTGACGGCGGGCGAGCGCACCTTCAACGTCAGCCGCCAGGTCGAGGAGCGGGTGGCGCGCGTGCTGCGCCTCTACGCCAACAAGCGCGAGGACGTGGGGACGTGTACCGCCGGGGACATCGTGGGCATCATCGGCTTCAAACAGAGCTTCACCGGCGACACCCTCTGCGCCGCCGATGCGCCGATCCTGCTGGAAGCCATCGAGTTCCCTGTCCCCGTCATTCGCGCAGCGGTCAAACCGGCGCTGCCGGGCGACCTGGATCGGCTGATGGCCGCGCTGCGCAAGCTGGCGGACGAAGACCCCACGTTCACCGTCGGCTACGACGAGCAGACGCGCGAGACGATCATTGCCGGAATGGGCGAACTGCATCTCGACATCATCGCGGATCGCCTGCGGCGCGAGTTTAACGTGCCGTGCGACGTGGCGCAGCCGCAGGCCGCGTACCAGGAGACGATCACGCGGCGCGCCAGGGCCGAGGGGCGCTACATCCACCAAGCTGGCGGCGCGGGCCGGTTTGGCGTTGTGCGATTAGAAATCGCACCCCTGGAGCGCGGCGCGGGCGTCACGTTTGAGAGCCGCGCCAACCCGATGGAATTGCCGGATCAGTTCATCCCTGCCATCGAGAAGGGCGTCCGCGATACGATGCAGGAAGGTGAACTGGCGGCCTATCCGGTGACGGATATTGCCATCGTCGTGACCGGCGGGCGCGTCCACGAGGTGGATTCGCACCGGTTGGATTTTGAGATCGCCGGCAGCCTCGCCTTCAAAGAAGCCTACCGCCGGGCCGCGCCGATGCTGCTGGAACCGATCATGCACGCCGTCACCCGCACGCCGGACAGTTACGTCGGCGCCATCGTAAGCGATTTTGGCGGGCGGCGGGGGCAGGTCACGCAGATGGAGTTGGAAGGCGCCGACGCCTACGTCGTCGAGGCTACCGTCCCCTTGAGCAGCATGTTCGGCTACGTCACCGTCCTGCGCGACCGGACGAGCGGGCGCGGCACATTCACGATGGAATTTATGCACTACGCCCCCATCCCTGACGATGTGGCGCGTTCTATCATAGAGGCGCGGCGGGACTACGTGCAGACCAAACGGCAATGAGGCAAGAGGCAAGAAGCATGACCGTCGGTGAAAAACGTCTCACGTATCAGACCTGTCCCCAATGCGGGCAGCAAAACCGCGCTGCGTTTCATTGTTGCCATCATTGCGGGTATGTTTTCCCCAAGGCGCGCAAAAAACTGAAATTGACCGGCGAGGATATGGGTGAGATCGTCGGCGCCCTGCTGGGGTTGATCAGTGGATTACTCCTATGGGATGAATTGCGGCTCTTGGGGGCCATTCTATTCTTCTTCGGGGGTAGCGATGGGGGGCGTAAATTATGTCGTGGCCCGAGGGCTGACGTCCGCAACGCACTCACTGGCTGCGTCGTTGGAGTTATCCTGGGTTTATTTGGGATCATCACCCAGGGAGGCTCCATAAGTTCCAAACAAATAGCTTATCTAGTTTCTCTTTTGCCAATGGTCAGCGGCGTTGCCTGGAGAGGGATGGCTATGGGAACTCTCACCATCCGCATCGGAGGTATTGTAGGAGCAATTGTAAGTGCTATCACAGCTATCCTTATCAAGGATGTCGCTATCGTTTCAATGCTTATATTTGTCTTTGCGGGAGCTATTGCCGGCATAGGTATGGCTTGTTTACCCAGGCGGTTTTCTATCATTGGGAGCATCGTCGGGATGGCGGTGTGGCTTGGATGGCTGTTTGCTCCTTCACCTATTGCAGCAGGATTGTCTATGGGACTTTTTTTGTTCATCATGATGATGGCGGCATTTTACAGTGGCCACCAGTATGTGCTTGGTGAGTGAAACTGTGTTATTCATCCCCACCATCGAGAAGGGCGTGTACGAGGCAGGAGGCAGGACGCATGACCGTTGGTGAAAAACATCCCACGTATCAGATCTGTCCCCAATGCGGGCAGCAGAACCGCAGTTCGTTTCATTGTTGCCATCATTGCGGGTATGTTTTCCCCAAGGCGAGTAAAAAACTGAGGTTGCCCACGGCGAGAGCTGGCATGATCGGTGGGGCTGCGCTTGGTTTGGCCTTCGGACTTCTTCTGTGGGACGAATTGACGTCCTTTGGGATTACTATATTTTTCTTAGCGGGCGGATTGTTGGGGTATGGGTTATGTTATGGGCCGAAGGCTAATGTTCGCAACGCACTCACTGGTTTCGTTGTTGGAGCTGTCCCGAGCATACTTGGGATCATTGTCCTGGGAAGTTCTATAAGTCCCGCCCAGATAGCTCTCGTATTGTTTTCCATGCCCTTGGGTAACGCCATCGTCTGGAGAAGTATGTTTATTGGGACACGCGCCATTCGCACCGGGGGTGTGGTGGGGGCGATTGGGGGTGTTATTGCTGCCATCGTTATCGTTGTGACTCGTAGTAATGACATTGGTGTTGGAATGGCGCTCATTTCAATATTTGATTTAGCCTGCTTGGGCGCTATAGCGGGTATGGGTGTGGTTTATAACCCCTGGTTTGTCCTTATTTTGGGGATTTTCGGCGGGTTCTGGTCGTGGTTCGGATGGCAGTTCGATCCCTCACCTGTTATTGAATTGCCTGAGTATCTTATTTTGGGTTTAATAGACGCGGCAGCGCTTTCTGGTTTCCTACACATGCTTGGCAACTGAAACCATTAGCCGTGATTTCTCTATTGCGTGAGCTTAAACGCGGAATAGAATCCGCGCCTACAATCTCTATACAGGGGGGGCACGATGGATCGAAAACCTAAAGTGACCGTCGTCGGCAGTTGTAACATAGACCTGGTCGTCCGCGCGCCGCGCATCCCGGCGGCGGGGGAGACGATTCTGGGCGGGCCGTTCTTCACCGGGCCGGGCGGCAAGGGGGCGAATCAGGCCATCGGCGCGGCGCGGCTGGGCGCAGACGTGACTTTCGTCGCCAAGCTGGGGCGCGATGCCTTTGGCGACCAGGCCGCCGCCAACCTTGAGCGGGAGGGCGTCCGTCTGGATTATGTGCAACGCACCGCGAAGGCGGCCACCGGCGTCGCGTTCATCGTGGTGGACGACGCCGGCGAAAATACGATCATCGTGGCGTCCGGCGCCAACGCGCAGCTTACCTCAGCGGACGTGGACTCGGCCGGCCCCGCACTCGTCGGCGCGGACGTCGCGCTGTTCCAGCTCGAATCGCCGTTGGCGACCGTGATCCACGCAGCGAGCATGGCGCGCGCGGCCGGCGTCAAGGTGGTGCTCAATCCCGCGCCGGGGCGGCGGTTGGAAGCTGAACTGCTGGCCACGGTGGACGTGCTGACGCCCAATGAAACGGAGATGCAGCTCATCACCGAGATGCCGGTGGAGACGCTCACGCAGATCGAATTGGCGGCGCGCACCTTGCTGGTGCAGGGCGTCAAAACGGTGGTGGTGACGCTGGGCGCGAAGGGCGCGCTGGCAGTCACCCAGGCCGGGGCGCGGTACGTGCCGGCTTACAAAGTCGAAGTCGTGGACACCACCGGGGCGGGGGACGCCTTCAACGCGGCGCTGGCCGCGGCCCTGGCGGAGAGCCAGCCGTTGGTGGACGCGGTTGCCTTCGCCAACGCTGCCGCCGCGCTGCAAGTAACGAAGAACGGCGCAACGCCGGCCATGCCCCGCCGCGCTGAAGTCGAAGCGTTGATGGGGAAACAGAATATATGAACTTCTTATTCAATTCTTATGTTTTTCCAATACTTCTCAAGTATACTCATAATCAAACGCAGCTAGATATATTCTTGAGGGAGGCATGAACAATGGGAAAAATAGTAGGAATTGACCTGGGCACCACAAACTCTGCCGTCGCCGTGATGGAAGGCGGGCAGGTGACGGTGATCCCCACGGCTGAGGGGCGGCATCTATGCCCTTCGGTGGTAGCTTTTACGAAAACAAATGAACGTCTGGTCGGCGACCCGGCGAAGCGCCAATCCGTCGTCAATGCGGAGAATACGCTGTACTCCATCAAACGGTTGATGGGGCGGCGTGTCAACGAGCACGAGGTGGAAGTCACCCGTGAAATGGTGTCTTACGAAATCGCGGCCGGGCCGCAAGGCGACGCGCGCGTGCGGGTGCCGGCGGTGAATAAGGTTTACACCCCGCAGGAAATCTCCGCGATGGTGTTGCAGAAGCTCAAGAAAGACGCCGAAGCCTATCTGGGCGAGACGGTGACGCAGGCCGTGATCACCGTACCGGCGTACTTCAACGACAGCCAGCGCCAGGCCACCAAAGACGCCGGGCAGATTGCCGGCCTGGAAGTGCTCCGCATCATCAACGAGCCGACGGCGTCCGCACTGGCCTACGGCCTGGACAAGAAAGTGGACGAGAAGATT
This sequence comes from Anaerolineae bacterium, assembly GCA_034429475.1. Taxonomy (GTDB): domain Bacteria; phylum Chloroflexota; class Anaerolineae; order B4-G1; family SLSP01; genus JAKQHY01. Next base: position 5,552 of record DAOUGD010000312.1, on the reverse strand, counting down.
CTGGTCTTCGACCTGGGCGGTGGGACGTTTGACGTATCCATCCTGGAAGTCAGCGAAGGCCTGATCGAGGTCAAATCCACCAACGGCGATACGCATTTGGGCGGCGACGACTGGGACGAACGCATCGTGCGCTGGATGCTCGATAACTTCCGCAAGGAACAGGGCATTGATCTGGGGCAGGATCGTCAGGCGATGCAACGCTTGCGCGAAGCCGCCGAAAAGGCCAAGATTGAACTCTCCACCATGATGGAAACCGAGATCAACCTGCCCTACGTGACCGCAGATCAGACCGGCCCGAAGCACTTACAGATGCGCCTTTCGCGCGCGACCTTCGAACAGCTCACGCGCGACCTGGTCGAGCGGTGCCGCGTGCCCTTCCAGCGCGCGCTGGCCGATGCGAAAATGTCTGCATCGGATTTGGACGAAGTGGTGCTGGTGGGAGGCGCGACCCGCATGCCGATGGTGCAAAATCTGGTGCGTGATCTGACTAATGGCAAGGAACCGCACAAGGGCGTGAACCCCGACGAAGTGGTTGCGGTTGGCGCGGCGATTCAGGGCGGCGTGCTCGGCGGCGACGTGACGGACATCCTGCTGCTGGACGTGACGCCGCTCTCTCTAGGCGTGGAGACGTTGGGCGCGCGGATGACGGTGATGATCCCACGCAACACGACAGTGCCGGTGCGCAAGACCGAAACGTACACGACCGCCGAGAACAGCCAAACCGCAGTGGACATCAAAGTCTACCAGGGCGAGCGCCCGATGGCCGGCGACAACATGCTGCTTGGGCAATTCCGGCTGGATGGCATCCCGCCCGCGCCGCGCGGCGTGCCGCAGATTGAGGTGACGTTTGACATTGACGCCAACGGCATCCTCAACGTGACGGCGAAAGACAAAGCGACGGCGCGTGAACAGAAAATCACGATCACAGCCAGCACGAACTTGAACAAAGGCGAGGTGGATCGCCTGATCAACGAAGCGAAAGTACACGAGGCGGAAGACAAGAAGCGCCAGGAATTGGTGGACACCCGCAACCAGGCCGATCAACTCTGCTATCAGATTGAGAAAGTGTTAAGCGACCTCGGCGAGAAAGTGCCGGGCAACGTCCGGGGGGAGTTGGAGAGCATGGTGAGCGATCTCCGCAGCTTGAAAGACAGCAGCTCCGATGTCGCTGCTATTCGCCGCAAGATGGACGACTTGCAGAAGGCGGCCAGCAAGATGGGCGAGCAGATGTACGGCTCGCAGCCCGGCACGGATACGCCCGGCCCGCACGTCGGCCCTGGATACACTCCGCCGTCCGGCGACCAACCCGGCCCAGATGTCGTGGATGGCGAATTCCGGGAAGTGTAGGCTCTTTCTGTCAGCGGATTAAGCGGATTGAGCAGATTACAGGCTGCAAATTGATAGAAAATCTGCTAAATCTGCTAAATCTGCTGATAAAAAAGTAGATTGATGAACGGTGGGGGGTGGTGTGGAGCCACCCCCTTTCCTTTACCCTTGGCGAGGATGGTATGACGGCTAAAAAAATTGTGCGGATTCCGATTCGCCGGCCAGGAGAACCCCGGCCGGAAGTAGAAATCATTGAGGATCACGAGATGGCAGAAGATAACGAGAAAACATCAGACATCGAGGCGCCGGTTGAGTCGCCGCCTAACGCTGAGGCCGCGCCTCAGGCAATAGATTGGTGCGATCGTGCCTTGCGCCTTCAGGCGGAGATGAACAACTACCGCAAGCGGCAACAACTGCTGGCCGAGGCGCGCGTGGCGCGGGAAAAGGGCGTACTGCTGGAGAAATTCCTGGGAGTGGTGGACAACCTGGAGCGCGTCATTGCCCACTTGCGCCCGGAGGATAGCTACGACCAGAGCGTCCGGGTGGCCTACGACGCGATGCTGAACCTGCTGCGCACCGAGGATGTGACCCCGCTTGAAACTGTAGGGAGGGTCTTCGATCCCGTCTGGCACGAGGCCGTAGCGACCACCCCTGCGCCATCCGATCAGGATGCCGACATGATGGTAGTCGCCGAAGAGAAGCGCGGTTATCGGTGGGGAGAGCGTCTGCTGCGTCCTGCCCAGGTGATTGTGGCGCAACGGTGAGGGGGAGAGGGGGAGACAAGGAGAGGGGGGCAAGGTGACGGGGTGATGCTTTTTCGCCCTCTCGCCTCTCTCCCCCTCTCCCTTTCTCCCCCTCCATTTAGGGAGGTGATTGGATGGACTATAAGGACTATTACCAGATATTGGGCGTTCCGCGTGAGGCCAGCGATAAAGATATCAAACAGGCTTACCGCAAGCTGGCCCGGCAGTATCACCCGGATATGAACCCAAACGACAAAAGCGCCGAGGAAAAATTCAAGGATATCAACGAAGCCTACGAGGTGTTGTCCGACCCCCAGAAACGCAAGCTATACGAACAAGTGGGGAGTGACTGGTCGGCCTGGCAGCGCCAGGGGGGCAACCCCAATGATTTCTGGCGGCAGAGGGGAACCCCTGGGGGATCAGGTGTGTATACTACCGAGAATATTGAAGACCTTTTCGGCGGCGATAGCCCATTCTCGGATTTCTTTCAACAACTGTTTGGCAGCGGCGGCTTGCGCGGCGGCGGCTATGGCGACTTGTTGGGCGGCGGACGGCGCGGCGCGGTGCGACCTCGGCGAGGTCAGGATTACGAACAACCCATCGAAATTACGTTGCAGGAAGCCTACCAGGGCACGTCGCGGGTGTTGGTGATCGGCGAGCAGCGCATTGAAATCAACATCCCGGCCGGCGCCGACAACGGCACGCGGGTGCGGGTGCGCGGCAAAGGCGCGCCCGGCGCGGCCGGCGCCGAGGCCGGCGACTTGTATCTCGTGATCCAAGTTTTATCCGACCCCCGTTTCGTCCGCAAGGGGGAAAACGTGGAAACGCGCGCCCCGGTGGACTTGTACACGGCCATCCTGGGCGGCGAGGTCGCCGTTCCGACGCCGTCTGGACGCTCCGGGATGTTGCGCATCCCGCCGGAGACGCAAAACGGCCAGCAGTTTCGTTTGCGGGGTCAGGGAATGCCAGCGTTGAATCGTCCCCAGGACTATGGCGATCTCTACGCTACGGTGGAAATTAAACTTCCCGCCAATCTTTCGCCGCAGGAGCGAGAACTTTTTGAAAAGCTGCGCCAATTGCGCGCGTAGAGCAAATTGCTCTATAGATGGAGGTAAGAAATAATGTTTAAGCGGATTTTGTTTGCCCACAATGCTACGCCATCCGCCGAGCGGGCGCTCCTGTATCTGGAGCATTTGGCGCGACAGGAGGAAGCGGAAGTGTTGGTCTTGCACGTCTATCAGCCGCCGGAGCGGTACATCGCCAACCAAGGCTACACGGCGCTGCTGGAACAATTCGAGTCGGTGGCGCACGAAGTGGTCAACGACACCGTGGCGCACTTGCGTGACGCCGGCATCACGGCGCTGGCAATGGTGGACACAGGGACGCCGGCGCACGTTATCCTGCGCACAGCTCAGGAAGAGAACATCTCCCTGATTGTGTTGGGAACGCGCGGCCCTTCCAGCATGGCCGAAATTTTGGTAGGAGACGTGACGACGGAAGTGTTGCGCCACGCGCACTGTCCGGTGTTTTTGGTGCCGTAAGGTCGGGGGAAATCAGAAATAAGTAACGAGTAACGAGTTCCCGCTTACCGGCTTCCGTTACTCATTTCCCATTACTCTTTACTACTGGCTTGTAGCCAGCTTTCCAGCACCGCCAGGGCGTGTTCCGCGTGTACTTCCCCGCGCGCGCGTTTGCCGCGCTGCCGCGTTTCGAGGTCAGGCAGCAGGCCGAAGTTGGCTTTCATCGGTTGGAAGTTGCGGGGATCAGCGTGCGTGATGTAGTGCATCAGCGCGCCGGTCATCGTTTCAGGGGGCAATGTGAGCGGCAATTGTCCCAGGACGAGCCGCGCGGCATTGGCCCCCGCCAGCCACCCCCCGGCGACGTTGCCGGCATATCCCTCCAATCCCGCGATTTGCCCCGCGAAAAATATATCTGGCTGCACGCGCAGTTGAAGGGTGGGGTGGAGCACTTTTGGCGCGTTGATAAAGGTGTTGCGGTGCATCGAGCCGTAGCGCACAAACCGAGCGTTTTCCAGCCCTGGGATGAGGCGCAGCACCCGATCCTGTTCCCCGTACTTGAGGTTGGTCTGGAAGCCCACCAGGTTGTAGAGTGTCCCGGCGGCGTTGTCTTGCCGCAACTGCACCACCGCGTAGGGCCGCCGCCCGGTGCGCGGATCCCGCAGTCCCACCGGGCGCAGCGGCCCAAACGCCAGCGCGTCTGCCTTGCGCCCCGCCAGCACCTCCACGGGCAGGCACGCCTCGAAGAAGTGAGCGTCAGACTGCTCGAAATCGCGCAACGGAATTCGTTCCGCGCTCACCAGCGCGGCGACAAAGCGCTGATATTCTTCCGCGTTGAGCGGGCAATTGATGTAATCCCCCTCTTCCTGTTCCCCCTTGCCATAGCGGGAGGCGCGGAAGGCGGTGGCGAAGTCAATGGAGTCCAGCTCGACGATGGGAGCGATGGCGTCGTAGAAGTAGAGCGACTGTCCGGTGAGCGCCTGGAGCGCCTGGGCGAGCGGCGCGGAGGTCAGCGGGCCGCTGGCGATGATGAGCGGGCGGGCGGAGGGCAGCGCGGTAACTTCCTCGCGGATCAGGGTGATGCGCGGATGGCTTTCGATGCGGCGGGTGACTTCGGCGGCAAAGCCCTCTCGGTCTACGGCGAGCGCGCTGCCGGCCGGCAGCCGATGGGCGTCGGCGACGCCGATGACCAACGAATCCAGCCGGCGCAGTTCTGCTTTGAGCAGGCCGGGCGCGCGGTTGAGCGAATCGGACCCCAGGGAATTGGAGCAGACCAGTTCAGCCAGATGTGGGCCGGTGTGCGCCGGCGTCTGCGTATGGGGACGCATCTCGTAAAGCTGCACGGGGACGCCGCGTTGAGCGGCTTGCCAGGCGGCTTCACTGCCGGCCAGCCCGCCGCCGATAATGACAAGGGTAGGTACCATCGTAACCTCTCAATAAAACGGGCCAGGAGTTTTCCTGGCCCGGGTCATTTTCTCACCACTGGGGCGCTCAGGATTGCGCATCGGGGGGCAGCGTGAACAATTCGCCGGTGGGAGGCTGCGCATTGAGCAAATCCTGCGCCTCTTTTTCCCATTCACTCGGTACTTTGACCTCAACGCGCCCAATGCCATCCACCAGAATACCCAGGGTGGCGCCCAGTGTCTCATAACTGAGCATGACAGGGATGCCGGCGCTTTCGAGTGCGCCCCGGATGACCATTGCGCGCAACATGCCCTGAGTCACGTAGACCGTCCTCAGGCCGACAAACTCTTTTTCTGGGGCCATCGCATTATCCCTCCTTAACGATAAAACGTCATGAGAAGTGGATTCTTTACTTATAGTTTGCGATAGAATGTTATATTTGTCAATCCAGACGGCCGCCTGGGGTGCGTTTCACAAAATGGGCAAGTTGCCTCCCCTATCGGAAAACGGCTAAAGCCATCATTTGAGAGTGATTTTTCGTCGCCGCGTTGCACGCGGCGAC
>DAOUGD010000311.1:0-15210 GCA_034429475.1 Anaerolineae bacterium | reverse complement strand
GTTTGTTTGTTGGAAGACTATCTACTCCGATCCGACGATTTGCCTGAAGACAGTACCGCTTTGCTTGAGCCGACGATAGTTAATTCTTTCCCGGGGCCGTCTTCGCCTCGCACCCTGCCTTTCGATTCACCTGGATTTGTCAGTGCGTACGATACTACTTTCCTATATCCAGTTGCACTGAAAGAGGGGGAAACGGGGTTATGGTTTGTTGAAAATATTGTTTACCAGTTCAATGATCCGGCGTTGGCAAAGTCTGTCCTGAACGATCAGGTAAAGATGGAGAAAAGCTACGCCAACCCGGGCTATATGGACGTTATCGAAGTCACATCGCACGACTCAGCGGTTGCCAGGAATGGGAGCATCCTCTGCACGCGCTATTCATTGGACAACTACGATAAGTTAATACCGATGAAAGACACCCCGTTGTTTGAGACGTGCTATTTTCAAGGCATCAAGGGCAACGTTCTGTTATCGCTGGTGGTGGACGGACGCTATACCCCAGAAGCCACCTCGCAACAGATTATTGAAACGTTAGCCGCCGTTTTGCTGAAAAACTAAACTGGCGTTTTTGCCCTACCCGAAGAAGCCGCACTTTTGAATGAAGTGCGGCTCTTATTTTCTAGAATTTACAGGCCAATCCGCAACCCGCTAGGCGCATACTGTAAAAAACTCACGTTTCAAGCTTCACGTTTCACGTACCAGATTGCCAATCCGCCCGACTATGATACATTGGAGGTGCTTGGGCGCATCATCCCAGGCTCAATTTTTTCATGGAGGCTCCCACGTATGGGACGTTGTTTATTGCTGGGGATATTGCTCGCCCTTCTTCTAACCGGCTGCTCGGAAATGGAAGGTGTGGTGGGACTTTTCAAGGCGCCGGAGACGGAAGAAGCGCCGTTCTCGGCTTTCATCACCGCCACACCGGAGTCGTTGTTCCCGCCGGAGATGTCCACGGCGGCCCGCATCCTGGCGCGCGGCGAAATCGTCGTCGGCGTGCGCTATGACCTGGAGCCGTTCTCCTACATCACCGAAAACAGCGAAGTCGCCGGGTTGGAAGTGGATTTGGCCCACGAACTCGCGCGCCGCTGGCTTGGCAACCCCGACGCCGTGAGCTTCCGCCAGGTGCGCTCCGACTCCGCCTTCCAGCACCTCAAAACCGGCGCGGTGGACATCGTGCTGGCCGGCGTCGGGCGGACGCAGGAATTGGAATCGCAGGCCGACTTCAGCCCGCCGTATTTTATCAACGGGCTGGCGTTGCTGACTTTCCCCGACACGGGGATTCAAAGCGCCGCGGACCTGGGCAATCGCAATGTCGCCGTGTTGGATTGGACCGGCAGTGGGGCGAAACTGCAAGCTACCGCGCCGGTCTCGGTCACGGTCACGGAATATCCGCACTTCCTTAAAGCCGTGGATGCGCTGCGTTTGCGCCAGGTGGACGTCTACGCCGACCAACGCCACCGCCTGGAACGCGCCCAACGGCTCGTTGCCGGCGCCACCATCGTCGGGCAAATGACGCGGGAACCGGTGACGCTGGTTTTCCGCGAGGACGATCCTTTCTTCTACAACCTGGTCAAACTGACCTTCCAGGACATGGCCGCGGATGGCACATTCAACGCCCTCTACGCCCGCTGGCTGCCGACCACCCCGCCGCCCCAATTGACGTTGCTGCCCGGCGCGGCGGCCACCCCCGCGTTGAACCAATCCCCGGCGCAACTTTCCACCCTGGACGTGAGCGCCCGCATCCGCCAGCGGGGGACGCTGGCGGTGGGCTACTTTACCGACCGTTGGCCGTACAGCGGCGACCGCGCCGACGGCGTGGCTACCGGCTTCGAGGTGCGTCTGTTGGAACGGGTCGCCGAGCGCTGGTTGGGCGACCGGCAGGCCATCACCCTCGTGCCGGTGACGGAGGCCGACGCCTTTGCGCGCTTGCAACAAGGCGATGTGGACATCCTGGCGGGGAACTGGATCGCGTCCCGCGAGATCGAATTGCAGATGGACTTCAGCATCCCGATTCTAGACGATGGGGTGAGCCTCTTCTCGCTGGCGGGAGCGCCGATGGAGAACCTGGCAGCGCTGAACGGGCAGTCCGTCGGTGTGGTGGCCGGTTCGGCGGGGGAAGCCGCCTTGCCGGGCGCGGCGCAGGCGGCAGGCGTGAGCATCTCGCCCGTGCGCTACCCGGACTTCGCCAGCGCGCTCGATGGGCTGCGGCAGGGCGCAGTCGGCGCCCTCTTCACCGAACGGCGGCCCGCGCTGGACGTTCACTTCCGCGAAGCCGGTTACTTCATCACCGACGAGCGGTATACTTCGCGCCAGGTCGTCTTCATCATTCCCCAAGACGACTCATCTTTCCGCGACCTGCTGAACCTTACGCTGGGCGCGCTGCAAACCAACGGCGTTTACGCCGAGTTGTACGGCCTGTGGTTCGACGACGCCGTCTATCGCCTGAGCCTGCCGCCCGGTCAACCCGCCGTGCCGCTGTTAATTCCCACCACGCCTTAAAGTGTTAAAACGTAAAACGCAAAACGTGAGGCTTTTTATTGTGCCATCACGTTTTACGTTTTATCTTTATTCTTCTACCCACCCCAGCGTCCGCTCGACGGCCTTCTTCCATCCGGCATACAGGCTGTCCCGCTGCGCTGCCGCCATCTGCGGCTGGAATGTGTGATCCACCCCCCAGTTCTGGCGGAGCGCGTCCAGGTCCGGCCAGAAGCCAACCGCCAGCCCCGCCGCGTAGGCCGCGCCCAACGCTGTTGTCTCCGTGACCGTGGGGCGCACCACTGGCACGCCCAAAATGTCAGCCTGAAACTGCATCAACAGCGCGTTGGCGACCATGCCGCCGTCCACCTTGAGCGCGGTCAGCGCGACGCCGGAATCCTGCTCCATCGCCTCCAGCACGTCGCGCGTTTGGTAAGCTGTCGCCTCCAGCGCGGCGCGGCAGATGTGGTGCTTGGTGATGTAGCGCGTCAGCCCCACCAGCACCCCACGCGCGTCGCTGCGCCAGTAGGGCGCGAACAGGCCGGAGAACGCGGGCACCACGTACATCCCGCCGGCGTCGTCCACCTGGCGGGCCAGCGCCTCGATCTGCGGCGCGCGGTCGAAGAAGCCCAGGTTGTCGCGTAGCCACTGCACCAGCGCGCCCGTCACCGCGATGGAGCCTTCCAGCGCATAAACCGCCGGCGCGTCCCCGAACTGATACCCCAACGTGGTGAGCAGGCCGCTTTTTGAGGGGACGATCTCGGCGCCGGTGTTGAGCAGCATAAAGCAACCCGTCCCGTAGGTGTTCTTGGCCTCACCCGGCGTGAAGCACGTCTGCCCGACGAGCGCGGCCTGCTGGTCGCCCAGCGCGCCGGAGATGGGCAGCGCCTCCCCAAACGGGCCATCCGCCCGCGTGAACCCGTAGGGGCGCGGCGCGCTGGAGGGACGAATCTCCGGCAGCATGGCGCGGGGGATGTTCAGCGTGTGCAGGATGGCGTCGTCCCAATCCAATGTCTGGAGATTCATCAGCAGCGTGCGGCTGGCATTGGTCACGTCGGTGACGTGTGCGCCGCCCTGTGGCCCGCCGCTGAGCAACCAGATCACCCAGGTATCCATCGTGCCGAAGAGCGCGTCGCCCCGGTCGGCGGCCTGGCGCACGGCGGGCACGTTTTCCAGCAGCCATTGGAGCTTCGGCCCGGCAAAGTAGGTTGCCAGCGGCAGTCCCGTCGTCGGGCGGAAGCGATCCTGTCCGCCCTCGCGGGCCAGCGCGTCGCACAGGCCCTTCGTGCGCGTGTCCTGCCAGACGATGGCGTTGTGGAGCGGCTGCCCCGTGCGGCGATCCCACACCATAGTCGTCTCGCGCTGGTTGGTGATGCCCACGGCGGCAATCGCCCCGCTAGGGATGTTGCCCTGCGTCAACGCCTGGCGCACCACGCGCTGCGTCTTTTCCCAAATTTCGGCGGGATTGTGCTCTACCCAGCCGGGTTTAGGATAAATTTGCTCGTGCTCCTCGTAAGCCCAGATCACGGGACGGCCGCTGTGATCAAACAGAATACAGCGCGTGCCGGTTGTGCCCTGGTCAATGGCGGCAATATACTTTGTCATGGCGATCTCCTTCGTAAATAATCTAGTAGTCGTTAGTCTTGTGGTCAGATAGTCAAATCTCTCCCGCAAAATTATACTCTCCGGCACGGGTTTGTCTATTTGCATACCTTTTTAAGTGGACTATAATGGAAGTATAGAGTCCTTCCAAATTTTTGAATTAAAGGAGACAATGAGATGAAGTACGAGGCACCCGAAATTGTCTATGAAGGGGAGTTGGAAATTCAAGCGGGTAGCCCCTTGCGGGTTTCCCAGTTCCCAGACATGGATGATCTGGACGATTAACACTCAGCAGCATTGAAGAAATGAACCATGCGGCGGTTTTCTCAGAACCGCCGCATGGTGTTTGTATACTCCGATTATCGCAAGATAATTTACCCCGAAAGGATACTACCGATGAAAATCATCCTCCATCGCTATCGGCTGATGTTCTTTGCTTTCTTGTTCGTTCTCCTTTGGTTAATGCCTCTCACCGTTTTTGCCGCCTCACCCTCTCCTCTTCACCCTCTCTCCCCCACGCCTTTCCCCGACACCCCTCTCTGGCGCATTGGCGTCATCACCGATGACCTCTACACGCTGGATTATGCTACACTGGCGGCTGCCGGCGTCCCCGTGACCACCACCGCCCCCGCCGCCTTCCACCTGCTCTGGCGCGGGCAAGAAGTCGCGTTGGATGGCCTGGGAACGGCGGATGGCATCTTCAGTCCTGGCGACGCCTTTGTCTTCTACGGGCAGAAATTCCACGGCAGCGAGCAGGATGAGAAGTACACCGACGAAGCCGTCTACTGGCTCACCGTGGACGTGGCGACGCCCGGCCTGCGGATGGCCGCGCGCAGCGTAACCCCGATGAGCGCGCCGGCGGGAGTCTGCACCGCCACCACCATCGCCGAGCAAAATCTGCTCTATTGGGGCCGTTGGAGCACCACACCCGGCACCGACGTCACCTGGTTCTGGGAGCTGGTCCAAGTGTCCACCAACGTCGCCACGCGCACCTACACGCTGGACGCGCAGACACCCCTCATCGCCGGGTCGGACGTGCGCCTGGTGGTCGAAGTGGCCGCGCGCAACAGCAATACGGCGGCGCCGGATCATCACCTGCGCCTGCGTTTAAATGATAACGCCCTGGGCGATAGATATTGGGATGGGGCGGTCGGTCACATCATCACCGTCACCGCGCCCGCGTCCGCGCTGCGCGCCGGAGAAAATACGCTCTCGGTGGGCTACGTCGCCGACGTAGTGCGGCAAGAAGTGTACTTCGACCGCGCCACGCTTACTTACCGGCAGACGCCTGCCGCGCTGAATGGCGCGTGGGCGTGCGTCGCCGCGCAGGAAGGCGCCGCAGCCTACACCGTCGCCGGATTATCGGACGCTGCTCGTCTCTACGACGTGTCCGATCCTTTGCAGCCGGTCGCCCTCGCCGGTTACGCACTGACCGACGGCGTCCTCACGTTAGCGGACAACGCGCCGCAGGGAACCGTGTACCGCGCCGCCGCGCCCGCGTCGGTCGCGCCCACGCCCTACACGCCCGACCCAAACCTGATCGCGTCCCCCACCGGTGCGGATGAGATCATTGTCGCGCCGCATGAATTCTTTGTCGCGCTGGCGCCGCTGGTCGCTCAACGCCGCGCGCAGGGGTTGCGCGTGCAGGTGGTGGATGTGGCGGACGTTTACGCCGCGTTCAATGATGGCGTCTTCCATCCGGAGGCCATCCGCGCGTTGGTGAGGCACGCCTACGACGTCTGGCCCGGCCAGCCGCCGCGCTATCTGCTGCTGGTGGGCGATGGCAATTTCAACTTCAAGGGGTACAACCCCGAAAGGTACGGAGAATTCATCCCCTCGCGCATCCCGCCGTACCTGGCTTTTGCCGATCCCACCCAGGGTGAAGTTCCTGTAGATGCGCACTTTGGTGATCTGGACGGCGACGATTTCCCCGAAGTGGTGGTGGGGCGCATCCCCGCCGCCGACGCTGCCGAGGTGAGCGCTTTCGTCGCCAAATTGCTAGATTATGAGGCGCAGCCTCCGGCAGACTGGCAATTGCACACGCTTCTGGTAGCCGACAACGTGCCCGACGACGCCGGCGATTTCCAGGGGGTGATGGAGGACGTGCGGACGACGTACATCCACAGCCCGTTGACGGCGACGACGGTTTACCTCAACGACTACTGCGGCGCACCTACTTCTGTACCCAAGCCCTGTCCAACTGCAACGTTCGCCCTGACGACGACGTGGAGCGCAGGCGCGGGCGTGATGGCTTACACCGGTCATGGCTCCGTCAACCGATGGGCGCACGAAAAGCTGCTCACCACCGGCGATATTGCGACGTTCGCGCCGGGCCACGGGCTGCCTTTCGTCCTCAGCCTGGATTGTCTGGATGGTTTCTGGATGTTCCCCGAAAACTACCCCGGCCTGGACGATGCCCGCTCCATCGCCGAGCGGCTGCTGACGACGCCAGAGCGCGGCGCGGTGGCCGCCTTCTCACCGGCGGGACTGGGCTACACCTGGGATGGGGAGTTGGTGGCAAACGCAGTGTTTACGGCGCTGACGCACCATGGTGAGTTCCGGGTGGCGGAGCTGTCGCAATTGGGGCGCGCGGCCTCGCGGACGCACATGCGGAAAGTCTACACGCTTTTCGGCGACCCGGCGTTGGTGCTGCCGTTTGGCGAGCGCATCACGCTGACCCCGATCACGCTCACCGTGGGCAGCCGGGTGACGGTGGACGCCTTCGCGCCGCGCCTGGACACGCGCTTCGGGCAGACGCTCCCCTTCACGGCCACGGCGTGGACGGCGGACGCGGGGGCGTTCGACCGCGACGGGGCCTACGTCGCGCCGACGACGGCGGGGGCGGCGCGCGTCACCGCGCACCTGGGGCCGCTGTCCGCAGCGGCGCCGGTGACGGTGCTGGCCGGGCCGCCGGTCACGCTCACTGTGTCGCCGGACCCGCTGTGGCTGCTTCCCGGCGAAAGCGCCCAGATGACCGCGACCATCCGCGACGCCTACCTCAATCCGGTGGCGTACACCGGCGTCATCACCTGGACCTCGGACATCGGCAGCATCACCCCCGCCGGGCGCTTCACTGCCCCCGGTCTCAAGACTGAAGGGTTGATCACGGCTACTGCCGCCATCAGTCAGGGGAGCAACACCGTATGGCTGTCCAACCACGCGCGCGTCACTATCGTTGCCAGCCGGGTTTACTTGCCGCTGGTGACGAAGTAATTTTGTGACCCGAGGGACTCTCATTCAAATGCCTCAAACGTCAAACGTCATGGCTTCACTGTATAAGCCTGACGTTTGACGTTTGACGTTTCAATACCCACGTTACAACATTTGCGTATAATAGTCCCTATACATCATCTTTGGAGGTCTTCATGTCCGAATCTTCTGAGAACAAAACCAGCCGTTGGAAGACGTTAGTGGCCCTGGCGTTTGGGTATTTTATTGACCAGGGAGAGGGGCAGTCGCTCTCCGTTCTGTTCCCCACCATTCAGCAGCTTTGGGGACTGAACTACACCAAGCTCGGCATTATGGGGACGATCCGCAGTCTGCTCCAGGCGCTCAGCGCGCCGTTCTGGGGCTACGCCGCCGACAAGTTCTCGCGCAAGACCGTCATCATCATCGGCACGGGGGTGTGGGGCATCTGGACGCTGGTTTGCGGGCTGACGCAAAACTACGATCAACTGCTCCTCATCCGCGCCATCTCCGGCATTGGATTGGGCTGTTTGATGCCGGCCACGTTCTCATTGATGTCCGACACGTTTCCGCCCCACCAACGCGGACGGGCGCTGGGATTGTTGGAGGCGTTCGGGATGTTGGGCATCATTGTCGGCACGGTGGGTCTGGGATTCCTGGCGACGCCGACCCTGTGGCGCTGGGGGTTCATCGTCCTGGGCGCCTTCAGCGTCGTTTCCGGGCTGGTGGTGGCGCTGTTGGTGAAGGAGCCGACGCGCGGCGCGGCGGAGCCGGAGCTGGCGGGCAAAATCACGGCGGAACAGGCGGCGCAGTACGGCATCCGCCCAGACGACCTGCTCAAAGTCCTGACGATCCCCACGGTGTGGGTGGCGATCGCGCAGGGATTGGCGGGCAGTATGCCGTGGGTGGTGATGGGACTGTACATGATCACCTGGATGGTGCGCGAGCGCGGCATGACCGAAGGGATTGACCTGAGCAATCCGCAGGGAAGCGCGACACTGGCGTTCGCGGGCATCGTCATCGGGACCGCCATTAGCAATGTTCTCGGCGGCGTGCTGGGCGATTGGGCCGAGAGCCGTAGTCCCAAGTATGGGCGCACCATCGTCGGGCAGGTCTCCGTCTTCTGCGGCATCCCCCTGACGTACATCCTGTTTACGCAGACTGCGAATTGGGGCTTCTGGCCGTTCTTCTTCCTGTGCTTCCTCACCGCGCTACTGATCAGTTGGGCGGGCAAGGGCGCGAAGGAGCCGATGATGCAGGGCGCGCTTCCGCCGGAACTGCGCGCGACCGCCTTCGCCATGACCACGTTTGTGGAAAGCGGCTTCGCGGCGATTGCGGCCTACATCGCCGGAAAGTTGGCCGACACCATCGGCTTCACCCCCGCGATGATCTGGACGATCCCTTTCCCATGGGTTATTTGCCTGCTGGTCTACACACTCTTTTACTGGGCCTATCCCCGCGACTCGGCCAAGCTGCGCGCGTTGATGGCGGAGCGGGCGCAGGAGTTAGGCGTGAGGAGTTAGGAGTGAGGGGGGCCGGGATGCAGGTTGAGTTGATTGCTTTGACGCAGTATTTGCGCGGCGGCGGGACGCCGGAGGAACTGGTGGAGCACGCCGGGCGCGTGTGTTATCGCAGCGAGAGCCGGGGGAACCCGGCGGCATTCATCCGCGCCCGGTTGCGCGATGGGCACGAAAGCATCATCGAGCACGCCAGCGCCACGTTTGAGATTTCGGGGATTAGCCGCGCGTGCTCGCACCAACTGGTGCGTCACCGGCTGGCCTCCTACTCGCAAGAGAGCCAGCGCTACGTCACTATGTCCGATCCCGACATGGTGACGCCGGACGCAGTGCGCGACAACCCACAAGCTCAGGCCGTTTGGGATGAATTGATGGAGCACGTCAAGGGCGCGTATGAGCAGTTGCGCGAAGCCGGTGTGCCGAAAGAAGACGCGCGCTTCGTCCTGCCCAACGCTGCCGCGACGCGCCTGGTCGTCACGATGAACTTCCGCGAACTGCTGCACTTCTTCCGCCTGCGGATCGCGCCGGAAGCGCAGTGGGAGATTCGGCGGGCGGCGGTGGCGATGCTGGAACTGCTCGCGCCGCGCGCGCCGGCCGTTTTCGGCGCGCTGCGGGCCTCCCTGGCGGAACAGTATCCGGCGTTTTTCGCGTCGCCTGATGCCAACCTGGGCAATCAAAACTCAATTGAGTCAGCAGATTAAGCGGATTAAGCAGATTTTTTTAGCCATTTCTTTCCGTTGAATCCGTTGAGATATTCTAGGAGGAAACGTATGTCCTTGGAAATGGGGTTCGTGAACGAAACGACCCACATCGTCACCGCGGCTGACACGGCGGAGGTGTACGGGAGCGGCTTGCTGCCGGTGCTGAGCACGCCCTGCCTCGTTGCGTGGATGGAGAACACGGCGCAGCAGGGCATCGCGCCGTACCTGGAGCCGGGCGACACGACCGTCGGTGCGCGCATCGCGGTGAATCACCTCGCGGCCACGCCGGTGGGGATGGCGGTGCGCGTGCAGGCGGAGTTGGTCGCCATGGATGGCCGCCGCCTCCACTTCCGTGTGGAAGCGTGGGATGCGGTGGACAAAATCGGCGAGGGCGAACACACGCGCGTCATCATCAATCCCACGCGCTTTATGCAGCGCGTCACGGCGAAACAATCCGTTTGAAAGCCTCTTGTCAAATTTGGAGCTTGTAGTATAATCTTCACTGTAAAGCGGGCTTAGTTCAGTGGTAGAATGTCTCCTTGCCAAGGAGAAGGTCAAGGGTTCGAATCCCTTAGCCCGCTCTTTTTTATTGGCGACGTAGCCAAGTGGCAAGGCAGAGGTCTGCAAAACCTTTATTCGTCGGTTCAAATCCGACCGTCGCCTCTCCACCTAAACAATAACGGGCATCACCAGATGCCCGTTTTTAGTAAAAATGGGGCGGTGGCGAAACGGCAGACGCCGGAGACTTAAAATCTTCTGTCCTCGCGGACGTGAGGGTTCGAATCCCTCCCGCCCCACCAATCAGTTGGGTTCCCGACTCCCATCCAAAAGCACACCTTTACCTTTCGTGAAGGTGTGCTTTTCGTTTTAAACTTTTACTACTAGAAAGAAGGGAGTACAATCCAAGCCATAATTCGCAATTCTGCACTGTGAGGTCATCATGACAGAACGAGAAGTCACCGTCGCGTTGGTCGCCCTGGGCGGCTACGGGAACTTTTATCTGCGCGCACTGTTAAGTGAGTCGGCGGCGCACCATGTCCGCCTGGTGGCGGGCATTGATCCCAATCCGGTGAGCTGCCGGCATCTGGACGAACTCAAGGCCGCCGGCGTCCCCCTCTACCCCGACCTGGATGCGTTCTACGCTGCGGGGACGGCGGACCTGGTGATGATCGCCGCGCCGATTCACCTGCACCTGCCCTTCACGCTGAACGCGCTGGCGCACGGCTCCAGCGTGCTGTGCGAGAAGCCCCTGACCGGTACGATTCAGGAGGCGCGCCAGATGGCCGAGGCCGCGCAGCAGTACCCGCAACAGTTCGTCGGCATCGCGTACCAGTGGTCGTTTTCGGAGACAATTCAGGCGCTCAAGGCAGACATCCTGGCGGGCAAGTTGGGACGCCCGCTGCGGCTGCGCACGAAAGTGCTGTGGCCGCGTCCGGCGTCGTACTATGCGCGCAATGCGTGGGCGGCGAAGCTCAAGGCGAGCAACGGCGCGTGGATTCTCGACAGCCCGGCGCAAAATGCCACGGCGCACTATCTGCACAATGGCTTCTACCTCCTGGGCGCGACGCGCGAGACGAGCGCGTGGCCCGTGGACGTGCAGGCCGAGTTGTACCGCGCCAACCCCATCGAGAACTACGACACCGCCGCCATCCGCTGCCGCACGGCGGACGGCGTGGAAATCCTGTTCTATACGGCGCATCCCGTCCCCAACACCATCGGCCCGATCCTGAGCTACGAATTTGAGGAGGCAGCGGTGGAGTACGTGGCCTACACCAGCACGGTGATCGCGCACTTTCGCAATGGCGCTACGAAAGACTACGGCAATCCCTACGCCGACGATACCTCCAAGTTATGGCAGGCCGCCGATGCGGTGCGGCGCGGGGCGGACGTCGCGCCGCTGGCCTGCGGCATCGCAGGCGCCACGCCGCACGTCCTCAGCATCAACGGCGCGCAGGAATCGGTGTGGGACATCGCCGAATTTCCGCCGGACTTACTCCACCAGCGCCAGGAGAAGGAGGACGACGTGTTGACCTGGGTGGAAGGGTTGCAGGAGACGCTGGAAGCCAGCTACGACCAGGGCTGTTTGCCCTCTGAGCTTGGCCGCGTCGGATGGGCGAAAGCGGGAACGGTGATAGATTTGCGGAACTATCGCCATTTTCCAACGTACCGAGGATAAATTCTCAACGGATTGAACGGAATCCAACGGAAAAATTCCGTTCAATCCGCTGAATCCGTTGAGAATAAATTGAAGATGCTTGACCTAGAGACTGCGGCGACCCGTCACACAGAATTTACCGACCTTTTCGGGGAGTTTATCGCTGATTATTGGCCTTCCGAAAAGGGGCGGCAGCATTGGCAAAGCTACGAAGCGGCGCGCGCGGCGGCCCGCGACAATCTGACGTACCTTGAGGACGCAGCCCGGCGCGGCGAGGACGTCACTGCGGCGGTGCTGGATTCGCTGCTGCCCTATGCCGACACGCCCGCCAACCGCGAGGCGCACCGCTGGACGCACAACACGGCGGTGTTTGTCTCCGACGTGCGCGTGAAATACGAGGCATCCGGCTGGACTGACCCGGCGGACTGGCCGCAGGTGGCGCAGGCGCTCCTCGATTTCGTGTGGCGCTGCACCGCCGACCCCGCCGCGCTTCCCGCCGCTTGCCGCGACTTCGCGGCGCGGCCCTACGCCAAAGGCTTTCAATCCGGCACGCTCTCCCCCATTCTCAACGCGCTGCGCCCGGAGTGCTTCGCCATCCTCAACGCCAAGTCCCGGCGCGTCGTCGCTTATTTCACCGGCAGGGAGTACGGCCCGGACTTGGGCGATTACGCCGACCTCAACGCCGCCACGCTCGCGCTGATCGAGGCGTACGCGGACATATTGCGTGTACCGGATCAAAGCAATGCGCGCCCTGGCGACCTTTTCGATATGTTCTGCCATTGGCTGATTTCCGTGCGGCATTACGATTTTGCCGGGCCGGCGGTGGAGGTCGCTCACGATGCGGGTGAGCCTTTCGGAGACCTTTTTGCCAGCCGCGAAGAAGCCGAATGGGCCTTCGATTTGCTCCGCGAGACGTTGGAGCGGCTGGGCGTCGCCGGGCCGGACGACGCGCGCTTTGCGGTGACGCTGCCACACAAGGGGCGTATGCTGCGGCTCAACTTCGGCAACTGGGCGGTGCTGCAATTTTCCGGGCCGTGTTACGCGCAATTTCGCGTGGGGATGGCGCTGTTTGAGGAGCACCTGGATATTGCCGGAGCCTATGACCAGGGCCAACCCTTCACCACTGGCGATGAAGCGGTAATCCGGATGTACAAACTGCCGTTGGAGACAGCCAAACCGCTTAGTGGCAGCTTGCGTCACGCTTATGAACGCACCCTGGCGTACATTGCCCGACGCTTCGAGCATTGGACATCGTGCAACTATCGCCGCGCCCATCAACCACAGATCTCTGCTGCCATTTTTGACCTCGCCAAGCGCGACGCGCTCTTTGGCGATTGGGCGCCGACCGGGACGGGCTGTCCAGAGCCAGAAGCCCCAGCGCTCCAACCGGCGGAGGAAACGGCATACCCACCGGCGGCTGAGTCGCCGGCGCTTCACGAGGCCGCCGAACCCTATGCGCTACAGCCGCCTTACGCCCTCTCCCAGTGCGCTGCCGACGTGAACCTGGACGAGGCGACGGTCGCCCGCTGGGTGCGCGCGGTGGAACGCAAGGGGCAGGCGATCTTCTACGGGCCGCCGGGGACGGGCAAGACGTTCATCGCGGAACACCTGGCCCGCCATCTGGTCGGCGGCGGGGACGGTTTCTGGGAACTGGTGCAGTTTCACCCGGCCTACGCCTACGAGGACTTCGTCCAGGGCATCCGCCCGCAGTCCGGCGCGGACGGCGCGCTGACCTACCCGCTGGTTCCGGGGCGCTTCCTCGACTTCTGCGCGCGGGCGAGCCGCCGCCGCGACCGGTGTGTACTGATCCTGGACGAGATCAACCGCGCCAACCTCGCGCGCGTCTTCGGTGAGTTGATGTACCTGCTGGAATACCGCGACCGCGCAATCGCGCTGGCGGGCGGCGGCGTACTGCGCATCCCGGCCAACGCGCGTCTTCTCGGTACGATGAACACCGCCGACCGCTCCATTGCCCTGGTGGATCACGCGCTGCGCCGCCGGTTCGCCTTCATCGCCCTGTCCCCCGATTATGACATCTTGCGCCGCTACCACGCGCCGAGCGGCTTCCCGGTGGAAGGGCTGATCGAGGTGTTGCAGCGCCTCAACGCGCAGATCGGCGATCCGCACTATCACGTCGGCGTCGCCTTCTTCCTGCACCCGGAATTAACCGTCCACTTGGAAGACATCTGGCGGATGGAAATTGAGCCGTACCTTGAAGAGTATTTCTTTGACCGGCCGGAAAAAGCGCGCGCGTTTCGATGGGAAGAAATCCGGTTGAAGGTTGAAAGTTAAAAGTTGGAAGTTTTGCCCCAGATTTTGACGCTTGAGGAGTTTGTCCCCGCCACGTTTGTCCCCTCCCCGCCCCTGGACGCCGCGCTGGAAGCGCTCTGGCAGCATTACGGGCCGCAAGTGACCGTGGAGTTCCCCTCGCCCAAGACGCAGGGCCGCTGGCGGCTGACCAATCAGGGGTGGGTGGGGCAGATTCCCCTGACGCAGGACTTCCAGATCGCCTTGCAGCCCAAATTACCTCTCAGCAACCTCTTCGGGATGTTGGAAGTGGCCTACCGGCTCGCCGGCCTGCGATTTCTGGATGGGGAGATGGCCTGCGCGTCGCTGGCGGAGTTTTACGAGCGGCTGGCGCACGTCCTGGCGCGGCGCGTGCTGGATCGGGAACGGCAAGGGCTGTACCGGGCTTATGTCGCGCAGGAGGGCGCGCTGCCTTACATCGCCGGGCGGCTGGACGTGACACGGCATGTGCGGCATCCGTGGGCCGCCGCCCTGCCCTGCGAGTACGAGGAACACACCGCTGACGTGGACGACAACCAACTCCTCGCCTGGACGCTGCACCGTATCCTGCAAAGCGGCCTCTGCACTGAGCGCACGCTGCCCGCCTTGCGCCAGGCGTGTCGCGGGCTGACCGGCGGGGTCGCGCTGACGCCGTTTGCGGCGCAGGATTGCGTCGGGCGACTGTACGGGCGGCTCAACGCGGATTACCGTCCGCTGCACGCGCTGTGTCGCTTCTTCCTGGAGCATACCGGCCCGGCGCACATCGCCGGCGATCATACCCTGGCGCCGTTCTTGATTCCCATGCCCCGCCTGTATGAACTGTTCGTCGCCGAGTGGCTGCGCGACCATCTGCCGCCGGGACGTTTTCGCCTGGAGGCGCAGGAGCGGGTGACGTTTGGCGCGGCGCAGCAGTGGCGCTTCGACATTGACCTCACACTGTACGATGCGACGACAAATCAAGTCCTGGGTGTGCTCGACACGAAGTATAAGGCCGCCGACTCGCCCGCGAGCGACGACATCGCACAGGTCGTTGCTTACGCCGAGATCAAGGGCTGCCAGGAGGCCGCGCTGGTCTATCCCGCGCCTCTGGCGCGTCCGTTGGACGCGACCCTCGGCGACATCCACGTGCGCAGCCTGACCTTTGCACTGGACGGGGATTTGTCGGCGGCGGGGCAAGCCTTTGTCGCTTGCGTGGTTGGGGCTAGATTTTATCAGCAGATTTAGCAGATTGAGCAGATTAAAAAATCTGCTCAATCTGCTTAGAACCTATCCGAAAATTATAGCGGCG
>DAOUGD010000310.1:0-22695 GCA_034429475.1 Anaerolineae bacterium | reverse complement strand
GAGGGTGGCGGTGGGCGGAATTGTCGCCGTCGGCGGCTCGGCCAAAGCCGTGGGGGCGGCGCAGGAAGCAAGCAGCAAGAGGCAGGAGGCAAGCAGCAGGAGCAGGGAGTAGGAAGCAGGGAGTAGGAAATAGCAAGGGAACCCGAACAAGTTCGGGGGTCCGGATTCCTCAACTTGTTGAGGGTTGTGAACAGGAAATTTCATTGGGCGTGGCCTCCGCCCCTATTATACCGGAATTCGTCACTAACTGGCGGCCACCAGCAGTTGGGTGAAAATTTCACGCAAAGTCGCCAAGCTCGCCAAGTTCTTGTTTTTTTACTTTGCGTCTTTGCGCCTTTGCGTGAAACTCCCTCCTTTTTTCAGGGGAGTCAATCGTGTTTTCTAAAGGAGATTTTGAGAACGCAGCCCGCCCCGCGAAAACGGGGGCGGGAGCAAGCAATGCGCCTGACGACGCACTTGAGGGGGCAGTCGCCCCCTCAAACTCCCCCCAGGGGTCAGAGCCAACCTTGCGGTTGGATCAGAGGATCAGAAGCTTGTCCTGAGCGCAGTCGAAAGAACCGGAAGCGTCAGCGATCAGGTAGGGAGAAAGGAGACACCACACTCACCCGAAAACCGTTGGAGCCGAGGCAGTATTGGGGGGGATCGCGGCGGCGGAAGGCACAGCGGGCATCACCCCCACTAAGGAAGAACGCTCCCCCACGCAACACCCGGTCAACGCTCGCGTCTAAATTCTCACGACCATCCGTCGGATCATAGGGGTATGCTTTGAAGATGCTCCGCGTCCACTCCAACACGTTGCCGGCCATATCCACACATCCATAAGGGCTGTCACCATACGGGCTGTATTTCTCCACAGAAGTGGTATCACCAAGTCCTAAAGACGCCTTCACCAAACCACTCACAAAAGAAGAGAAATTACAGCGCGTCTTATCTGGCAATGCATTCCCCCACGGATACAGCCGTCCATCCGTCCCTCGCGCCGCCTTTTCCCATTCCGCCTCGCTCGGTAAGGTGTATGGCTTTCCTGTAACCTCTGCCAACCACTTGCAATAAGCCATCGCATCATTCCAGGAAACATTAACCACCGGATGATCTTGCTTACTCTGCGGCGGCCTGCCATTTTTCCAATGACTTGGCCCTTGATACCCCGTCGCCTCCACAAACACTGCATACTGTGCGTTAGTCGTCGGCGCTTTGGCAATGTAGTAATCCGGCAAATAGAATTCGTGCTGCGGTAACTCATCACCCAAAAGCAAACCCATTTTTTTATCGCTGCCCATCAGAAATTCTCCAGCAGGGATAAGGATGAGTTCGGGCTCAAACGGCTTGCGGGCAACGGCTGACGGGCGACCGACGACCGGCGACGGTTGTGTGATCACGGGCGGCGGGGGCACGGCAATGCGGCGTACCTGGTCGCGCGCGTAAGCCACCCATTGGGCCGCGTTCGCATCCCCCGGTTGAAGGCCCTGGACTTGTTCCGCCAGGCGCAGCACGTCCGGCCAGTCCTGCCGGTCGGCGGCGGCCTGCATCTGGGCGCACAACTCCGTCAGGCGCGCCTGCGCTTGGCGTTCCTGTTCCTCACGCGCTTTCCGGGCGGCTTCCTCCGCCGCCTGCTTCCTGCGCCGGGTCTCTTCTGCTTCTTGCGTCTTGCGTCTTGCCTCCTCCGCCTCTTTTGCCTTGCGATCAACTTCTTCCCTCGCTTTGCGCTCGGCTTCTTCTTGCGCCTTGCGGATGGCGTCTTCCTGCGCGTCCAACTGCGCCAACAAGGTCGCGGCCTCCGCATGATCCGGCGCCAGGGCTAACCAGCGTTGCACAAGGGTGCGGGCGGCCTGGAGTTGGGCCGGTTGGTGGGCCGCCTGTTTCACCGCCGCCTTTGCCTGCGCGCCCAACTGAAGCGCCTCCATCTCTGCCGCCAGATCGCTCAACCGGTGGTGGAGATCGTCGTCGGGGTCGCGCGAATCGCGCAGGACCCACAGCAGCAAGCACAAGCCGTTCACGCCCTGGTTGAAACGCTCGTACAGGTAGTCTTTAACCGCCGCCACTCGCTCCTTGAGATTGAACGCTTCGGGTAGCTCCGCCCGCCACAATTTGAGCCGCGCATCTATAAACACCCCGCGCAGCGCGGCATGGCTCTGAAATTCCCCGCAGTCCTGCAACGTTTTATCCAGCCGTTGCGATAGCGCGGGCGGCAAACCGGGCATGTCAAAGTCCACGTGAAAATCATCCATATTGAGGCTCCTGGTAGTGGGTCAACAGACCGGGCTTCCTGATTTCAGGTAGTATAGCACGCCGGCTGCCGCCGGGCAACAAATCGCAGCTCTGTTACACGTCTCCCGTCCGCAACACCTGCGCCAACAAGCGCGATAGGTCCTCGATGTCCGGCGGCTTGAGCATCCAGCCCGCCAGACCCTGCGTTTGCAAATCCTCCAACGCACTCTCCATGGGATGACCGCTCAACATGATCAGCGGGGTCTGGATCCCTCGCTGTCGCAACGCCAACAGCAAGGCCTGGCCGCCCAGCCGAGGCATCACCAGATCGCTCAAGATCAACGCGATCCCCGACTCGTCACCCGCCGGTTCCCCGGCAGGCGGCGTCAGGAGCGCCAGGGCTTCTTGACCGTCGCGCGCCTCCACCACCCGGTAGTTCAGCGACGTAAGGCCCTCCACCAGGGCTTTACGCACGACGGGATTGTCCTCAACAACCAGGATGGTCTCGCCCTGACCGTGGCGCAAAGTTGCGGTTTCGACGGCCGGCGTTGTCGAGGATTGCGCCGACGAGGCCGGCAGGTAAATGGTGAAAGTCGTCCCCTCGCCCGGCTGCGAGGCCACCGTAATGTGTCCCTCGTGGTGTCTCACGATGCCGTACACCTGCGCCAACCCCAATCCGGTTCCTTTGCCGACCTCCTTGGTGGTGAAGAAAGGCTCGAAGATGTGCGGCAGCGCCTCGGGCGGAATACCGCTGCCGGTGTCCGTCACCGCAAGCCGCACCCACGCCCCCATCTCCACGGCTTGGGGAACGATGTCGTGAATTTCGGCAACTGTTGGCCTGGACAAGGCGATGCGCAACTCTCCCCCCTCCGGCATGGCGTCGCGCGCGTTGACGACCAGATTCATGATCGCCTGTTGCAGGCGCGTCGGGTCAGCGTTCACCGTGTAAGTATCCCGTCCGTGCGTCAACGTGATATTGATGTTTTCTGGCACGGTGCGCGCCAACAGTTTAACCACATCATCCAAAAACGGCGCCAGATCTATCACCTGCCGCTCCAGCACGGCACGCCGACTGAAGTCCAGAACTTGTTGGATTAACGCGGTGGCCCGCCGGATTTGCTGTAAGATGGTTTCCATCCGCTCGCGGCAGTGAGCAGACATGGGCGTTTCGCGCAGGGTCATCTGGGTGTACAGGGAGATGACGGCCATGATGTTATTGAAATCGTGAGCAATGCCAGCAGCGAGTTGTCCCACAATGGCAAGTTGTTCCTGCTGTTGGAGCCGGGCGCGCGTCTCCCGCTCCAGGGTAACGTCCTCGACCACCAACACCCAGTACCCCGGCGCAGAGCCGCGCGCGATGGGACGGGTGACGACCTCAAAGAGACGTTTCTCCCACGCCACCTCGTGGCGCAGGCCCCGCGTAGGTGGTGTGGTGAGCAGGTCTGCCAGGGGGCGGTCGCCCAAGCGGGTGAGTATGTCCCCCACAGCGATCCCCTCCAGGATAGCAATGCCCTGTTGGGCGATCGGGTTGGCCTGGAGAACGCGCCCCTCCGCGTCCAACAGGAGGAGACCCACCGGCACAGCCGCGAGCACCTGCGCCATCTGCTCGGCCTGATCCAGGATTTGAGCATGCAGGCGCGCGCGTTCCTCTTCTGCCCGCTTGTGCTCGGTGACGTTGCGCACGGTGCCCACCAGTCGCTGCGGACGTCCTTCTCCATCGCAGGAAAGCCTGCCGTAAGCGTGCATCCACTGGAGGCGACCATCCGGCCAGGTGGTGCGGTACGTATGATCAAAATCGGCCCCGGTTTCCAGGGTGTGGCGGAGAGATTCATCGCTCCGCACGCGATCGTCGGGATGCTGCTGCTCATTGAAGCCTTCAAACACGTTATCCGGCACGCCGTCGGACGTCCCGAAGATAGTCTCATAATCCCCATAATAATCCACTCGGTTGTCGGCAATCTCCCATTCCCAAACGCCCATGCGCGCATCGCGCAAGGCCAACAACAACCGCGCGTGACTCTCCTGATGGGCCTGCTGCGCCGCCCGCTCCTCAGTCTGATCGCGGAAGATCAACACGACGCCGGTAATACGGCCGTTAGTGTCGCGGATAGGCGCCAGGCTGTCAGCCACGGGGTATTCGCCGCCGGCGCGGCCGACCAGGATCGCCTGACTCGCCAGACTGAGCACGCGCCCTTCCAGCACCACCTGGGAGGCGAGATTGGCGACGGGCGCGCGAGTTTCCTCGTGGAGGAGGCGGAAAACATCCTCCAACGGTTTTCCTATGGCCTCAGTTTCACTCCAACCAGTAAGGCGCTCGGCGACCGGATTCATCCGGCGAACGCGCCCGGCAGTATCCGCAGCAATGACGCCATCCCCGATGGAGTAGAGCGTGGTGCGAAGTTCCTGCCGGCTCTCGCGCAACGCAACGTTACTGCGCAAGACCAGCATCGCCAGAGTCGAGATGATGCTGACCAGGAACGATTCAAGTAAAAAAGGTTGCTCGCGCCAGCCCACCAGGATAGCCGCCCAAACGGGTTGACTTTCAAGATACGCAAGAAACCCCCAAATGGCCGGGGTAGTAAAAACCTGGTAGCATCCCAAAATCAATAACAACCAGCTCACACCATACCAGGACAAAGCACGCAGACGGTTGAGCGCATATTTGTGGATGAGCCGGATGACTACCAGGGAAGGCAGGGCATACATCATATTTCCGACGAAGATCACCCACAACGGATGAATGCCGACCGGGCGACTGAGGGACAGGATGACGGCCAACAGCAGCGCCGTCCACCAGTGATTCAGGAGTGCAAACCCCATATAGCCAAAAATCCAGCGCCCTTCGAGGTACACTTCAATGTAGGGGATGGTGACGCTCAGATAGCTCGCCGCAACGCCCAAGACGGCCAGAATACCCAACAGCATAAAATCAGTCCGCCATCCGGCAGACTTCTCCTGCTTAACAGGTTTTTGGATTTCTACCATACAACCACACTTCCCTTCAGATTGCGCGCACAATGCTGGTAGTATAACACGTAAGGGACGGATTTCCCAACGCTGATTCACCCGCCGGTGGATGGACGATTACAACAACATCCTGGAAATTGGGACCTGGTAACTGGTTCCGCTGATCCGCTCCCCGCCACTTCGCTTTTCCGCCCATTTACCATTTGTGTTATACTATCCCCCATTCCTAATCTCGTAACGGAGAGTCAATCGTATGAAAATTGCAAAGCATCAACTACTTGGCGTTTTCTTCACCAGTATGGGGGCGTTGGCCCTGGAAGTCATCCTCACCCGTATCTTTTCGGTGACGATGTGGTATCATTTCGCGTTTCTGGCGATTTCGCTGGCGCTGATGGGCAGCGCAGTGGCCGGGGTGGTGCTGTACCTCGTCCCCAGGCTGGCGCAGCCGGAGAACGCGCGCCGCTGGATCGGCTGGCTGGCGCTGGCGCTGGCCTGCGCTGTCCCCATTACGTTCTTGATTTATCTGCAAATTCCCTTCAAGCCAGTGTTGATGAACCGCGATCAATGGTTCTCCGGCGGGCAACTGTTGTGGCTGGCCGTCATCTACCTGGATTTGTCGTTGCCCTTCTTCCTCTCCGGCTTCACCATCTCCCTGGCGCTGTCG
Organism: Anaerolineae bacterium; assembly: GCA_034429475.1. Classification (GTDB taxonomy): domain Bacteria; phylum Chloroflexota; class Anaerolineae; order B4-G1; family SLSP01; genus JAKQHY01. Next base: position 16,856 of record DAOUGD010000310.1, on the reverse strand, counting down.
GGATGGGCGGCAGAGGCTGGGCGCATCTACTGGGCCGATCTGACCGGCGCGGCGCTCGGTTGCTTGTTCAGCATCGCGGCCCTGGAATGGCTCGGCGGCGCGAACGCGCTGATGGCGGTGGCCGTCCTGCTGGCGCTGGGCGGCGTCGCCTTCACCAACGGCTGGATTCCCCGCAGCCGCGCGCAGTGGGCGTCCATCGGCGTAGCCGTGCTGCTGCTAGCGCTGGTCGGCAGCAACGTGATCGCGCCCTGGCTGCTGATCCGCGTCAACAAGGCCGGCGGCGCAGAAACCGCCGTCGCCTACGAGAAGTGGAACGCCCATTCGCGGGTGACGGTCTATGAGTCACAAAATTATCCCTTCTTCTGGGCGATCAGTTCCAAGTATTGGGACAAAACGATTGCGGAAGGCGGCACGCTGGCGCACGCGCTGCTGCTCATTGACAGCGTGGCCGGTACGCCCATCCAAAACTTCAACGGCGACCTGAACCAGGTCAAATTCCTGCGCTATGACCTCACCTCCTTCGTTTATCACATGATTGACAAACCCGACACGCTGGTCATCGGGCCGGGCGGCGGGCGGGATGTGCTGGCGGCCCTGGCGACGGACGCGCCCCACGTCACCGCCGTCGAAGTCAACCCGGCGGTGGTGGCTGCCGTGCGCGGCCCCTTCGCGGAGTTCGCCGGGAATCTGTACACGCGCCCGGACGTGGACGTGGTCGTCGCCGACGCGCGCGGCTACATTGACCGCAGCCCCAAGCAGTACGACGTGATCCAGGCGTCGCTCATTGACACCTGGGCGGCCGGCGGATCGGGCGCGTTCGCCCTCTCGGAAAACAGCCTCTACACGCAGGAAGCCTTTCAGACCTACTACGAACACCTGACCGAACGCGGCTATCTGACGGTGTCGCGCTGGTATCTGCCCGACCGCCCGGCGGAAACGCTGCGGTTGGTCTCCACAGGGATGGCCGGCTGGCGCGCCGGCGGCGTCAGCGACCCGCGCCAGCACGTCGCCGTCATCGCCCACCTCACCTCCGGCGCGCAGACCGAGGGGCTGTCCACGTCGCTCTTCAAGCGCACGCCCTTCACGGCGGAAGAAGTTGCCCGGTTGCAGGCGCAAGCCGCGGAGCTGGGCTACACCGTCATCTACGCGCCAGGGCTGACGCCCACCGAAGAAGTGAGCGAGTTCATCGCAGGGAATGACCACGCGGCCTTTATCAGCGACTACCCGCTGGACATTTCGCCAGCCACCGACAACCGCCCGTTCTTCTTCAACCTGATCCTGTTGGGCGATCTGTTCGATCCCACGTTGAGCGGCAGCGGCGTCTACCGCACCAGCATGGAAGCCATCCTCATCCTGTTCGGCGTGATCGGCGTCAGCGTGACCTTCGGCGCGCTGCTCATCGGCGCGTTGTTCTGGTTGAGCAAACCGCGCGCCGGGCGCGCGGCTCTCGTGCGCCCTTCCGGGCGGCTGCTCGGCTACTTCGCCGCACTGGGCGCAGCCTTCATGCTTGTCGAAATCCCCACCATCCAGAAATTGACCGTCTATCTGGGCCGCCCGGTCTACTCGCTGGCCGTCGTCCTCTTCTCACTGCTCCTGTTCAGCGGGATGGGCAGCCTATGGAGCGGCAGTTGGGCCGAAAAGGACGTCCCCAGGCGCGTCCGGCAGCTCTTCATCGTGATGGCCGTCGTCCTCGTCCTGCACCCCTTCCTCAGCATCGCCGTGCTCAAAGCGACGTTGGGGCTGGCGCTGGGGCTGCGGCTGGTCGTCGCCGTCCTGTTGCTCTCGATTCTAGGCTTTCTGATGGGGATGCCCTTCCCCACCGGCGTGCGCTGGGCCGGGACGCACCGGCCAGGCGTCGTGCCGTGGCTGTGGGGCGTCAACGGCGTGATGTCCGTGCTCGGCTCCGCGCTGGCAACGGCGATCTCCATCCACGTCGGCTTCCAGATCACCTTGCTGATCGCCGCCGGCGTCTACGGGCTGGCCGGGTGGCTGTTCACGCGGGAATTGAGTTGACAATTTACAACGACCTGTTACAATACACTCCGTAAAGGGTAAGATTCCAAGTCAATAGTAATAACCTTACATTCGCCTGGATTTCTACAAATCCGGGCGAATTTTTGTTTACCACTGCCTTAGACCTTGCCCAATTAACATTGTATTTGAAAGGAAGTAGAACTGTGAGTAATCGTGAATTTGGAACTGTGAAGTGGTTTAATGGGTCGAAAGGCTATGGCTTCATCTCGCGGGATGGCGGGGAGGACGTGTTCGTCCACTATTCGGCCATCCAGTCCGAGGGGTTTCGCACGTTGGACGAAGGCCAGCGTGTTGAGTTTTCGGTCGAACAAGGCCCGAAGGGGCTGCAAGCCACCAACGTTGTGGTTGCGTAAGTAAGGAGAAATATGGCTACAAAAGTATACGTCGGTAATATGAGCTACGATACAACGGAAAGCGATCTGCGCGAGCTGTTCGCCGCTTATGGCGAAGTGAGTTCGGTCAATGTGGTCAAGGATCGCGACACCGGGCGTCCGCGTGGGTTCGCCTTTGTGGAAATGGCGACCAAAGAGGCCGCGCAGGCTGCCATCGCCGCCTTGAACAGCAAGGAAGTAGACGGGCGGAAGCTCAATGTGAATGAGGCGCAGCCGCCCAAAGAGCGCGGCAACTACTCGAACAACAACAATAACCGGGGCGGCCGCCGCGAACAGCGTCGGTGGTAGTCCGCTAAAGCGTAGGCGGCGTTACACTCACAGAGGCTAACGTCACCCAGGCTATATCACACAAACAGCAGGGCCGGCACTTTAGAGTGCCGGCCCTGTGCGTTTGGGCGAGTTTTGCCTTAATTCCCCAATGAAGTAGAATGGCAGCGTTATGACTCACAACGCTGACCCGAATTCATCGCCATGCCCACACCCGGCCCGCCGGCTTTGGCGCCGCCTCCGCCCCGCCGCGCTGCTGGCGCTGCTGTGCGCGGCGTTCTTCTGGGACGCGCTATGGCTGCCGGAAGGGCACACGCTGTCCGGCCACGACCTGACCAACATGTTCGTCCCCTGGCTGCGCTTTGCGGTCGCGTCCGTGCGCGAAGGGCGGCTGCCGTTGTGGAACCCCACCCTCTTTGCAGGCGTTCCCTTCGTCGCCAACTCGCAGCCCGCGCTCTTCTACCCGCTCACCTGGCTGGCGCTGCTCCTCTCACCCGCGCACGCCCTCGCGCTGAGCACGGTGTTTCACGTCTGGCTGGCCGGCGTGGGAATGGTCGCCTGGCTGCGTTCCGAAGCAGCCTCCGAAACCGGGGCGTTCTTCGGCGCGGTCGTGTTTGCCTTCAGCGGCTACACCTTCACCCGCATCCAGGCCGGGCATTGGGGACTGTTTGCCGTCGGCGCGTGGCTGCCGCTTATTTTGTGGATGGGCAAGCGCGCCGTGGAGCGCCGCTCGCTGCGTTGGGCCATTCTCGGCGGCGCGCCGCTGGGGATGGCGTTCCTGGCGGGACATCCGGCCACCTTCATCTACGTCGGCCTGACCTTCGCCGCCTACGCTGCGTTCTGCGCCTGGCGCACAACGCCGGGGTTCCGATCCTTCCTGAAAACGCTGATTCCCCCCCTCGCGGTCATGACCCTCGTTGGATTGGGACTGGCCGCCGTGCAACTGCTGCCCCTGGCCGAGTTGACCCTTCATTCCAGCCGTCAGGCAGCGGATTACGCTTTCGCCGCCCGCTTCTCCTGGCCGCCTGGCTATCTGCTCACCTTGCTCATCCCCAACTTCTTCGGCGAGACGACGCGCACCGGCTACTGGGGCGACGGCGTCTACGAGGAAATCGTCTTCTACGTCGGACTCCTGCCGTTATTCCTGGCCGTGCTGGGCGCGCGGACGCGCCATCGGCTGACGCCGTTCCTGGTCGCGCTGGGGTTGGGCGCGCTGCTGCTGGCGTTGGGGCAGTACGGCGCGCTGCATCCGCTGTTCTACCGCTTCGTCCCGCTATTCCGCATGATGCGGGCGCCGGCGCGGGCGGGGTTCCTCTTCACGCTGGCCGCCGCCGCCCTCGCCGGGCTGACGTTGACGGCGCTTTCTTCTGACGAAGAACGCGCCCGCTTGCTGAGACCGCTCAAAGGGTCGTGGGTAGGGCCGGTGGCCGGCAGCGCGCTGCTGCTGGCGATGGCCGGTTTCATGGCCTTCGCCTGGGGGCGCGAGTCCAATCCGGCCGCCGGGCGGCTGTGGCACACCGCCAACCAGCTCGTGCTGTGCGTGTGGTTTCTCGTCCCGGCGGCGCTCTGGCTGCGCCACGCCGGTTCTATACGTAAGCCCTGGATGACCCTGGCCGCCGTGGCGCTGGCCCTGTTGGATTTGTGGACGTTTGGCAGCAGCATCGTCGGCGTGAAGGACGCGCCGGAGAACGCCTATTGGCGCATCGTCGCGCAGACCGTGAGCGATCCACAGGCGGCGCGGGTGCTGCCCTGGGGCCTGGGCGACTTCGACCAGAACGGCGGGATGCCCTACAGCCTGCGCAGCGTCACCGGCTACGATCCGCTGATGCTGCAACGCTACCAGGACTTCATCGCCGCGCGCAACGAGCCTACTGCGCGCACCTACGATCTGCTGAACGTCGGCTATCTGGTGACGACCGCCCGGCAGGACTACCCGGACACGCCCGAATCTCCCCGCCTGCTGCACGAAGAGTCCGGCGTGTGGATTTACGAGCGTCCCACCGTCCTCCCCCGCGCCTGGGTAACGCCGCAGGTCGAAGTGCTAGACGACGCCCGCGCCCTCACCCGCCTCCACGCCGCCGACTTCGATCCACGCACGACGGCGCTGGTTGCATCGCCCATAGTCTGTCCGAATACCGGCGCGCCGGGTCAGGCCGAGGTAACACGCGATACCGGCAATCAGATTGACGCGCGCGTCCAGGGCGGCGGCGGGCTGCTCGTCTTCAGCGAGATAGACTACCCCGGCTGGCGCGCGCGGGTGGATGGCAACCCGGTTCCGTTGATCCGCGCCGACTACCTCCTGCGCGCCGTCTGCGTCCCCACCGGAGAGCACACCGTCACCCTGGTCTACGATCCGCCGCTGCTGAAAGTCGGGCTGAGTATCACCGGCTTGACCTTGCTGCTTCTCGTCTACGTAGCCTTTTTTCGTCAGCGGATTAAGCAGATTTAGCAGATGATAACAGGAAGGGACCTCAAAACATGCTCAATCTGCTGACAGAAATTGCATTATCGAGGAGACTATGTCCGAAGAATCCCTGACGCCTTACATCAGCGCCGCCAATCACTTCTTTGAGGCCCGCCGTAAGGCCAATTGGGAGTTGTTGCTCGCGCGGCTGCGTGGAACATCGGCGGAGTTGCTGCCCTATGAAGAAGTCCGCCGGATGCTGCAAGCCAACACCGGCTCCGAACGCGGCCTGCACGATATCCCCATTGCGGCTATCGTCGGCAGTGTGAGCCGCTATACAGACTTCACCCGCAGCTTTTTGCCCCGGCAAGACCAGGACAAAAGCCGCTGGACCAAGGTGAAGGTGGCAATGGAGGGCGATCAAGGGCTGCCGCCAATTGAAGTGTACCAGATCGGTCAGGTGTATTTCGTGAAGGATGGCAACCATCGCGTCTCCATTGCCCGTGAAATGGGCGCGACAACCATCCAGGCGTATGTGACGGAGGTACACAGTAAGGCCCCACTGACGCCGGACGTCCAGGCCGACGATCTGATCCTCAAGGCGGAATACGTGACGTTCCTCAGCCACACGCACCTGGACGACTTGCGCCCGGAAGCAATGCTGACCGTAACCGCGCCGGGGATGTACGCGGTCCTTGAAAACCACATCCAGGTGCATCGCTACTACATGGGATTGGACTTGCATCGCGACATCGGGGAGGCCGAGGCCGTGACCCATTGGTACGACACCGTCTACTTGCTGGTGAGCGACATTATCCACCGGCTGGACCTGCTGGCAGCTTTCCCTGGCCGCACCGAAACGGACCTGTATTTGTGGCTGGCCGAACACCGGGAAAGTCTGCGCGAGAGCCTGGGATGGGAGGTGTCCGCCTCGGCGGCGGCGGCCGATCTGGCGGAACAGTTCAGCCCCACGCCGGCGCACATCATTGCGCGGGTGGGCGAGAAGCTGCGCGAGACGCTGACGCCCGATCCGCTGCTTTCCGGCCCACGTCCGGGGACGTGGCGGGCCGCCCGGCAGCACGCGGACAACCTCTTTCAGAATCTTCTCGTCGCCATCAACGGGCAGGAGAGCGGCTGGCGTGCGTTGGATCAGGCGCTGGAGTTTGCGCGCCGCGAGGGCGGCCGGGTTTATGGGCTGCACGTCGTCCCGACTGAGGCGCACAAGGAAACACAGGCGGTTATGTCGCTTGAGACCGCCTTCAAGCAGCGTTGTGACGCGGCCGGCGTCCCCGGCGCGTTGGCCTTTGAGTCTGGCGATGTCACCGCGGCCATCGTCGCGCGCGCGCGCTGGGCCGATTTGCTGGTGGTCAGCCTCGACTATCCGCCGGGGGGCGGCCCCCTTGCCCGGTTCCAATCCGGCTTCCGCGAACTGATCCAGCGGGCGCCAACCCCCGTGCTGGTCGTGCCGCGCCCACTGTTCCCCCTCCATCGCCTCTTGCTGGCCTACGACGCCAGCCCCAAAAGCCAGGAAGCGCTTTTCGTGACCGCCTACCTCGCCGCGCGTTGGAACGTCCAGGTCTCCGTGCTCACGGTCAACCCGGACGCCAACGCCGGACAACGCACTCTGGCAGAGGCGCAGGCCGCTTTGCAGGAGTACGGCGTGTGCGCAGACGGGACATGTGAAACGGCGGCAGCGGCGGGAGCCGCGATTGTCGTCTACCTCGAGACCACACAGGCCGACTTGATTGTGATGGGCGGCTACGCGCATAACGCGATGCTCGAGGCGGTCTTTGGCAGCGCCGTCAACGATGTGCTGCGCAACCGACGCGCCGTCCTGCTCTGCCGGTAAGAATACCTCTGCTCGTAGTAACGGCTTTAGTCGTTAAAAGAACCACGGAAGTGGTTACTACGAGTTTTCCATGACTGAGTCTCAAGGAGTTCTCGATGACCACCCAACGCGCCCAAATCCGTGAATCCCGCCCGATCAACCGTGAAACCTTCATTCAGCCCTGGCCCGAAGTCGGCCTGATCGTGACCGACAGCCCCTACGATCCCGTGCCAAGCCTCGTCATCGAGGATGGTGTCATCGTGGAAATGGACGGCGTGCGCTGCGCAGATTTCGACATGCTCGACTGCTTCATCGCCGCGCATAGCCTTGATTTGGACGTGGCCGCCGAAGCGATGGCAACGCCGTCCCGCGAGATCGCGCGGATGATTGTGGACATCGCCGTGAGCCGCGAGGCCGTGCTGCGCCTCACGCGCGGCTGCACCGCCGCCAAGCTCGTGGACATCGTCCGCTCGCTGAACGTGTTGGAAATGATGCTGGGCCTCGCCAAGCTGCGCGCCCGGCGCACGCCCGCGAATCAGGCGCACGTCACCAACCGCAAGGAGCACCCCGCGCTCCTCGCCGCCGACGCCGCCGAGGCCGCCCGGCGCGGCTTCGCCGAAATCGAGACGACGGTGGGCGTGAGCCGTTACGCGCCGCTCAACGCGCTCGCCATCCTCGTCGGATCGCAGATTGGGCGCGGCGGCGTGCTCACGCAATGCGCCGTTGAGGAAGCCACCAACCTCCGCCTGGGGATACGTGGATTGACGACGTACTCGGAGACGCTGTCCGTCTACGGCACGGAGCGCGCCTTCGTGGACGGCGACGACACGCCCTGGTCGAAGGCGTTCCTCAACGCGGCCTACGCCAGCCGGGGCGTCAAGACGCGCTTCACGTCGGGCACCGGGTCGGAGGCGCTGATGGGGCACGCGGAGGGCAAGTCTATGCTCTACCTTGAAGCGCGGTGCCTGCTCGTCACGCGCGGCGCGGGCAGTCAGGGGACGCAGAACGGTTCGATCAGTTGCATCGCGCTGCCCGAATCATTGCCGGGCGGGGTGCGAGCGGTGTTGGCGGAAAACCTCATTGCCATGATGCTCGGCCTGGAAGTGGCGGCGGGCAACGACGCGCTGGCCTCGCATTCGGAGATGCGGAAGAGCGCCAAGTTGATGCTGCAATTCATCCCTGGTGCGGACTTCATCACATCGGGTTACGGCGCGATCCCGCGCTATGACAACATGTTCGGCGGCGGCAACTTCGACACGACCGAGTTGGACGACTGGTACGTGATCCAGCGCGACATGCAGGTGGATGGCGGCATCCATCCCATCCAGGAGCCAGACGTGCTGCGTTTGCGGGAACGCGCGGCGCGGGCGATCCAGGCCGTCTTCGACGCTTTCGACTTCGCCGCCATCAGCGACGCAGAGGTGCAGGCCGCGATCACTGCCGAGACGAGCGCGGAGATGCCCGACCGCGATAAAGTGGCAGACATCAAGGCCGCGCAGATGCTCCTCAACGGGCCGATCACGGTCATCGAAGTTATCCGGGCGTTGGCGGAGGCCGGCTTCCACGAGGCGGCCAATAACTTGCTGGAGATGCAGCGCCAGCGCGTCATCGGCGACTACCTGCAACCGTCCGGCATCTTCGCCGAGAGGTTTCACGTCCAGAGCGCGCTCACCGATCCCAACGACTACGCCGGGCCGGGCACGGGCTACCGTGTGGAAGGCGAACGGTGGGAGCGGATACAGGCTATTCCGCAGGCGTGGAACCCGAAGGAAGCAGGAGGCAGGAAGCAAGAAGCAAGAAGTAGTGAATCAGCGGATCAGCGGATCAGCGGATCAGCGAATCAGCACTCAGTCCTCAGTCCTCAGCACTCAGCACTCAGTCCTCAGCACTCAGTCCTCAGCACTTCTCCAGGCTGGTTGAAGGAGCTTGGCCCGGCGCAGATTGAGATGAAAACTGAGGTGGTGATTGCCGTCGGACCGGCGTTTGGGGCGGCGATTCAGGAAACGATTGGGGGGCTGGACTTGCGGGAGGTGCTCGGCGCGTTGCTGGCGGGGATTGCGGACGAGGGCGTCCTGGCGCGGGTGGTGCGGGTGCATCACACGTCGGACTGCGCCTTCATCGGGCACGCGGGCGCGAAGTTGAGCGGATCGGGCGTCGCCATCGGGATTCAGTCCAAAGGCACCACCGTCATCCACCAGCGCGACTTGGCCCCACTGGAAAACCTGGAACTGTTCTCGATGGCTCCCAATATGGATTTGACCACCTACCGCCAGATCGGGCGCAACGCCGCGTGCTACGCCCTGCACAAGCCTACGTCCCCCGCCCCGGTGAAGATTGACAACACGGCGCGGTTGCGGCTCATCGTACAGACGACGTTATTGCATCGCAAGGAAACGGAAATGGTAGAGGATAAGCCGCTGACCGAATTGCAAGTACGATAAGGTAAAAATATTGGGACGCAGATAAACGCCGATGAACGCTGATTTTTTTAAATTATCTGCGTGAATCCGCGAAAATCTGCGTCCTATTTCTGTTTGCCGTATTGCGGAACAACTCTATTGCTCCGCCGAAATATTTAGATAAATCTTTTCAATCGAACCCGGGTCGGCGGTGAAGAGCCGGCCCCCGGTCACGTCGGCGATACGTTTCAAAACGGTCTGGTTGGCATCGTCGCCAAAGGCGATGGGGAAGATTTTGACGCTGTCGGCTTCCGCCTGCGTGGGCAGGCAGGTGGCGAACATCTGCTTTTCGGTGGGGCGGCCTACGGTGTCATCCCCATCAGAGAGCAAAACGATGCCGTACAACCGATGATCGTTGGCCTCAATATCCCGCGCATATTGCGCCTGCATCAACGTGGTGGCCTGGCACACTGCGTCGTAGAGGGCTGTGTTGCCGTCGGCTATCAACGTGCTCACCTGACCCGACGTTTGCTCCCCTACGTCACCGACGCGCGCCACCTCGGACAAAGTCACAACGTCGTGATTGAAGATCAGCACGCCCACCCGGTCGTCGGGGTCGAGCCGCTTGAGGAAGGAGACGGTCGCCTCCGTCGCCGTGTTGATTTTCTCGCCCTGCATACTGCCGGAAACGTCGAGCACGAGCAGCACGGTGGCCTTGCGCTTGGTGATCATAAACAGGTCAATGATGGCCTCGCTCACGTCGGCGTTGGGGAAGGCCAGCGAGGGCACGGTTTGAGGCGTGATACGCGGGTCGGTGCCGCCCTCCAGGTTCAGCGGCGCGCGCAGCGGGATGGACACATCCAGCGGACGCAGCAGCGTGTCCATCGCCAGCGATTGCTGATCCTGCGAGAGCAAAAATTCCAGGAAAATCTGCGCGGCCTCGGCCTGCTCTGGGCTGACCCAATCCGCCTTATCCAGAATACAATAGGGGTGGTCGCCCCAGAAGGTGCCCTCGCTGGGGAAGATGAAGGCCAGCGGGAAGCGCAGTTCGTCGCTGCGGTTGAGGTTGAGGGCAATCGTGTCGGATTCAAAAGTGGCGACGGCGTGGATGTAGCCCGGCCCCTGTTTCGCCATCAAATCCAACAGGTCGGTGGTGATCATGCCATACTTCGAGGTATTCTGCGCCAGCGCGCGCAGCGCGGCTTCGACTTCGGGCGCGTACACGTCCTGCGCGGTGAGCGTATCCGTCTTGCCGGCGATCCCGTACACAAACGAGGTGGTCGTCAGCAGTCCGGCGTTGGCGTACTTGGGGTGCGCCTGCCCGAAGCGGAACTTGCCCCATTCGGGATGGCCGTAGGTCGCCCAGCCGTTGGGATCGGCGGCCAGGTCTACGATGGTCTGCCAGCCAATCGGCTTATCGGGCCAGCCGAGCGCCTCCGCCATCGGACGCCACATCGCAAAGCCGAGGGGGGTGTAAACGACGGGCGGGCACGCGCCGGACATCAACGAGGTGTTCGTCTGCTGCTGCCATTGAACGTTCAGTTGATCCACCCACGACGACGCGCCAGGACTCCAGACAACGGGTTGCAACTTGCCGCTCATGATGTCGTTGAGCGAGCCGCCGGAAAGCACGTGCGCCACTTCCGCCTGAATCTTGTTGCCGGCGGCGGTCGTCTTGCCCGCCGCGTTGAAGTTGGCGACGACCTGATCCATCCAGTTCTGCTTGGTGCTGGACGAGGCAATGCTCAACAACACCGTGCCCTTCGGCAGAGTGTCCGGCTCGGTGAACCCGCCCGTCGGTGCGGGGGTAGGTTGCAAAGGCAGTCCTTTGATAAAATTGATGGCAAACGCCCCGCAGATAATCAGCAGCGTCAGTCCAATAATCACAAAGAAAATCACCCGCGTGCGCGTCAAACTCGAATTCATACCCGCCTCCTTTGGCAGCGACGTTAACCTGAGTATACTGTATTTCAGGTCAATGAGGAAATGAGAAATAAGTAAAGAGAAATGAGTAATAAGTATCCTAACTCATTACTCATTACCCATTACCCATTACTGCTTTAATAAGGAGACACCCATGCCATACCGCAGCAAAGCTGTTTTATCGCGTCCTGATTTCACCATGCACCGCGCGCTGTACAAGTCTATGGGGTACAGCGATTACGATTTGGAGCGCCCGCTCATCGGCATTGCCAACTCGTGGAACCGCGTCCTGCCGGGGCATTACAACCTGAACCAGGTCTCGGAATACGTCAAGCAGGGTATCTTGCAGGCCGGCGGCACGCCTATCGAGTTCGGCGTGATGGGGCCGTGCGACGGCATCGCCCAGGGGCACATCGGGATGCATTACATCCTGCCGAGCCGCGACCTCATCGCCAACGACGTGGAAATGATGGTGCAAGCGCACCAACTCGACGCCGTGGTGCTGCTCTGCTCGTGCGACAAAATCGTGCCAGGGATGCTGATGGCCGCTGCCCGCCTCGACATCCCCGCCATCATCGTCGTCGGCGGGCCGATGGAGGGCGGCTGCACCTTCGACGGGCGTGCCAGCGATACCACCTCCATCACCGAAGCCATGGGGATGCTCAAAGCGGGCAAGATTGACGAAGCGGAATTTGCCCATTTAGAAGATTGCGCCGCGCCGACGTGCGGCTCGTGCTCGTTCCTGGGGACGGCCAACACGATGTGCTGCGTGGCCGAGGGGATGGGGATGTGTCTGCCGGGCAGCGCCACCATCCCCGCGATGAAGGCCGATCGGTTGCGCTCGGCGCAGGAGGCCGGGCGGCAGATCATGGCGCTGGCCGAGCAGGGCCTCACCGCGCGGCAGATCATCAACGACAAAGGCATCGAGAACGCGCTACGCCTGGGGACGGCCATTGGCGGCTCGACCAACCTCGCGCTGCACATCCCCGCCATCGCCTACGAGGCCGACGTGGACATGCCGATGACGCGCTTCGAGAGCTTGTGTAGCAGCACGCCGCACCTCGCCAAGATGAACCCGGCGGCCCCGCTCAACGTGCCGGACTTCCACGCGGCCGGCGGCGTCCCGGCGGTACAGCGCGAACTGCTGCCGCTCCTCCACGGCGACGCGCTCACCGTCACGGGCAAGACGGTGGCGGAGAATGTGGCGCAGGCCCAAATCCGCGACCGCCGCATCATCCGCCCGCTGGCGGAGCCGTGGGGCATCGGCGGGATCGCGGTGCTGAACGGCAACCTCGCGCCGGACAGCGCCATCACCAAGCCGGCCGCCATCCAACCGGAGCAGCGCGTCTTCACCGGCGCGGCGCGCTGCTACGACTCCGAGGAAGCCGCAATCCAGGCGATCCTCGACGGCAAGGTGGAGGCCGGGAATGTCGTCGTCATCCGCTACGAGGGGCCGAAGGGCGGGCCGGGGATGCGCGAGATGTACACGGCGATGAAGCTGCTCTACGGGCGCGGCCTCGCGCTGACGACGGCGGTGGTGACGGACGGGCGTTTCTCCGGCACGAACAACGGCTGCTTCGTCGGCCACGTCTCGCCGGAAGCGGCAGAAGGCGGCCCCATCGCCCTGGTGGAAGATGGCGACCTGATCACGGTGGACATCCCCAACCGGGGCTTGCGCGTCGCCGTGTCTGATGAAGACCTGGCAGCCCGCCGCGCCCGCTGGCAGCGTCCCGCGCCCAAGTTCACGCACGGCTACCTCGCGCTTTACGCACGGCTGGCGGAGTCGGCGGATAAAGGGGCGGTTATCCGGCATAAAGGATAGGTCCATCCAACGTCAAACGTCATGATTCACATTTGACGTTTGATGTTTGACGAGCAGGTGGGCTATGCAGAGCGACATAACAGAACAAATCAATATCTGGTTACGTCAAGCCACTGAGGCCCAAACCACCTCAGACTATGCAACGGCGGTGGCGGCGGCCCGACAGGCGATGGCCCTGGCGCGAGACGCAGGATTGCGGGAACTGGAAGCGCGGGGCGCCTACGAATGGTCGCGCGCCTTGTTGTTCATGGGCCAACTCCCCGAAGCCTATGAACAATTTGAACGCACCCTGGCTTTGGCGCGCGCCGCCGAGTCGCGCCGAACGGAGGCCGACGCTCTGCGCGGGCTGGGATTGACGAGCAATTACCAAAACCTGCACGCCGAGGCAGAGCGGCATCTGTTGCAAGCCCTGATCATCTACCGCGAGATCGGCGACCGGCAGGGTGAAGGCCGTGCCTACAATAGCCTGGGGGAAAATTACCATGTGCAGAGCGATTGGGAACGGGCGACGACTTATTGTGAGCAGGCGGTGTCCATCTGTCGTGAGGTCGGCGATGTGCAGGGAGAACATTGGAGTCTGAGCAATCTGGGGGAAATCTGTCGCATTCAAGGGGATTACCTCGGCGCGCGCCGTTATTACGAACAAAGTCTGACCGTCGAACGCGGCCTCGGCGACCGGCGCAGTATAGGAATTTCACTCGGCAATCTGGGCATGGTCGCACACACTTTGGGCGACAATCAAACCGCCTGGGATTATGCAAAACAAGTGTTGCCGCTTGCCGAGGCCACCGGGGACCGTCGCTTGCTCGCCTTTGTGCTGGATGTTTCAGGACATGCTCTGGCCGGATTAGGCCGCTGGGATGAAGCGACGCTGGCCTATCAGCGCAGTCTGGCGATCAAAAACGAAATTGGTGAACTGAATCGTGCGATGGAACCGTTGGCCGGATTGGCGCGGGTGGCGTTGGCCCAGGGCAACCTGGCGCGCGCGCTGAAATATGTGGAAGAAATCCTGGCACACCTGGCATTCAATGGCGCGTTGGATGGCGCAGACGAACCGTTTCGCGTCCACCTGACGTGCTACCAGGTGTTGCGCGCCAATGCTGATCCACGCGCGCCCGCCACCCTGGAACGCATCGCAGAGCAACTTCAGGCCCAGGCCGCCCACATCCCTGATCCGGCCATGCAGCGCGCCTTCCTTGAGGATGTGCCTTACCACCGAGAAATTATGGCCTTATTCCAAAAACAACAAAAGGCATCCAATGACTGAAGAAAACAAAAGCCGTCCACTGTCATCCACCCTAATCCATTCCCAAACCGGGCGATCTTTGGATGAACTGACCCTGGAGGCCCTGCTCGCGGGCAAATTGACGCCCGACGACTTCCGCATCAGCGCGGAAACGCTACGCGCGCAGGCCGAAGCCGCCGAAGCCACCGGATACCGGCAAGTGGCGGAGAACTTCCGCCGCGCCGCCGAACTCACGCAACTCTCCAACGAGGACGTACTGGCAATGTACAACACGCTGCGTCCCGGCCGCACCACTTACCCGCAGCTTATCGCGCTGGCGGAGCGGCTGGAAAATAAACTTGACGCGCCGCGCACCGCCGCCCTCGTCCGCGAAGCGGCTGAAGTCTACCGGGAACGGGGGCTGGTGAATATGTTGGACGCTGATGAACGCTGATGCACGCTGATTTCTAAAAATCTGCGTGCCTCTGCGTCAATCTGCGTCCTGGGAAAGAAAAACGCATCGGCCGGTGACTGGCGTAAACTACAGCGTGGTTAACTTGAAAGCAATGTCCGTTTCCAAAATCGGAATCGTCAGCGTTGCCGTGCCCTCCGAGACTTGCACCCCGGCTTGATCGCCCCATTCACCGGTGGCGGGGAAAAGCCAGGACACCGTGTAATCGCCGTCTTTCAAATCATTGAGCGTCACCTGCACGTTCTCCACCGCCCGTGGGATGTAGGGGCCGGAAACCCGCGCGGCATCTTTAGCCGTGTACTTATTGTTGATCACCCACCCCAACACGCGATCCTCGCGCTGCAAGAGCAATCCCGTCGCGACGCCGTCTTTTACGGAAGCCGCTTTGGAGGCCAACGTCGTCAGATCCTCACCGGCAAAGAAGGTTTTTACCGGGCCGAATTCGGTCCACAGTCCGGCGGGGTCAATCGAATCCCACCACCAGGGCATGCCCGTGCCCGCGTAGCCGGAGAATGGGCCGGCCCACAGCCCCGTGTGCAGATGAATCGCCTCGACTGCTGTAGCTCCCTGGGCAGAATAGCCGAACTCGCCCGGCAACATTGGCTTGTCCGGCGCAAGGTGCTGCATCACCTGGAACATCGCCGGGAAACTCCAGGCCGGACTTATCCCACCGTAGTCGTGGACCTGTGTGATTTGCAGTTCCGGCGCGTTCCAGATGGCCGCGGTGTTGGCCGTCGAGTGCGTCACCAGATGGTTGTAGGGGTCAAGCATGCGCAGGTACGCCGTCATCTCGGTGAGCCAGGGACGCAGGTCTGTGTCCGTAATCGGCGTCCAATGGATTTCGTTCCACCATTCCCACGCGAAAAGCGCCGGCGAGTAGCCCCACCGCGCGACGATGTAGCGCAGCCGCTGTTTGAACAGTTCTTTGGCGACCGGATTCGTCACAAACTCTTCCGGGGCTTGCAGCGGCCCGCCCAACGCGGCGTTGTACGGATTGTTCTCCCACTCCGGGTTGACCCGCTCATTGAACGCGCCGTGATTGAGCAGGCACAGCATGATCGTGACGTCGCGCGCCTCGGCCAGCGCAAAGACTTGATCCAACTGCCACGCCTGCTTCATCCGCTTGGAATAGTCGCCCAGGCCGGTGTCCTCCCACTCGATCCCAAAGCCCCACGATGCCATCCACACGCGGATCAGGTTGCCGCCCTCCGCGCTGAAACGATCCAGCCAGCGCGTGTAGTCGCCCAACACATCGTCGCCGGTTGACCAGCCCATATTGACGCCGATGGTGAGATAGAAATCGCCGTTGTCGAAAGCGAAATACCGCGGCGATTTCGGGTTGATCCGCACAAATCCACGCGCGCCGGGATTGGGCACGACGCTCACTTTCACGACGTCACTTTGCAAACCGGACTGGACAAATTCAGCCTGCGCCTGCCATTCGCCCGCTTCCGGCGGCGTGAAGCGCACGCGCCAGCCGGGGTCTCCTTGCGGCGTCTGAGTCTGCGGGTCGAAATCCTGATACCAGAACGCCGGGACGCGCATCTTCTTGCCTGAAGGCCCCGTCCACGTCACCCACCAGTCGGCCTGCGAGGGATCATACGGATTGACGAAGACGCCGTCTGTCTCCAGGGATAATTCCACCCGCCGGTAGATTTGCGCTTCCTCCGTCGCCGGTTTCAAGGCCACAAACGTAGGCAACGCAGCCGGGACCGGCGTAGGCAGTTCATACGTCGCCGTTGGGCCGGCGGTCGGCGACGCCAGCGGCAGTTCAACCGTCGCCGTTGGAGCAGTGGTCGGCGACGCCGTCGGCGTTATTGGCGGCGCACAAGCCGTCAGAAGCAAGCCAATCAATGTCAGGAGAGACATCCCACGCCAAATGATAGAGTTGACCATTTTGATTTTCCTTTGTAGTTTCAGGGAATTCTTGACGATACGGTTATAGTCAAAAAAACTGGATGTCAAAGGGTGCGTTTCAGATTTAGGGCAGAGAGCCTGCCGCTGCACAACGTACCCACTCATTGGCCCAATGGCGGCCTAAAGGCCGGTAAAGAGAGTGGATTTTTCGTCGCCGCGTGCAACGCGGCGAC
>DAOUGD010000309.1:0-24363 GCA_034429475.1 Anaerolineae bacterium | reverse complement strand
GCGGACGGTATACCGTCCGCGAAAACACCCCTTTAACCTTCAAAGTGCGTCACTCAGTGTCAATGACCGATTTCCGAATCTCCCGTATATCTTATCTCTGAATGTTAAACAGACAAATCTTTAGCCTGAATATCAAAGTGACGAAATACGTGGGTTAGCGGGTCAGGGCTTTTTGCGTTATATGCGGTATGTGACTATAATAAGGCTATCACGGCGAAAGGTTCACCATTCGTTATTTGCTATTTGCCATTTGCAGAGGAGGCCTGGGTATGCTCGGTTTTATGAAAGACGTGTTGGCGGTAATTATGGGCGGCGGCGCGGGCACACGGCTGTATCCTTTGACCAAGTTGCGCGCGAAACCGGCAGTACCATTGGCCGGACACTACCGTTTGATTGATATTCCTATCAGCAATTGTATTCACTCCGGGATTAACCGGATGTATGTGCTGACCCAGTTTAACTCAGTGTCTTTACATCGGCACGTCTCGCGCACCTATCAGTTTGATAATTTCTCCGACGGCTGGGTGCGGATTCTGGCCGCCGAGCAGACGCCGGTGAGTAAGGCCTGGTATCAGGGCACGGCAGATGCGTTGCGCAAGCAACTCTATCAATTGCAAGTCCCCAAACCGCGTGATGTATTAATCCTCGCCGGCGACCACTTGTATCGTATGGATTATTCGGAATTTGTGCGTTTTCACAGCGTGAACGAGGCCGACATCACCATTTCCGTCAAGCCGGTGAGGGCGGAGGATGCGCCAGACCTGGGGATTCTCAAGGCCGACCACGAGGGGCGCATCGTTGATTTTATCGAAAAACCGCCCCTGGATCAACTGAAGGGGTGGGAAAGCATCGAGGGCGACAAACCTTACTTGGCTTCTATGGGGATTTACGTCTTCCGCACGCCGTCGTTGATCCAGTTACTGCGCACCGAGACCGGCTCGGACTTCGGCAAACATCTCATCCCCTCAGCGATTGAGAAGGGCAAGCGGGTCTACGGCTACCGCTTTGATGGGTATTGGGAAGACATCGGTACTATCAAGGCGTTCTATGACGTGAACCTGGCTCTGACAAGCTCCGATCCACCCTTCGACTTTTTCTCCGCCGAGTGGCCCATCTATACGCGCTCCCGTTATCTTCCCGGCAGCCGGATCATTGACTCCAATCTGATGCGGGTGTTGTTGGCGCCAGGATGCATTATCAACCGCGCGACCATTGCGGACTGCGTGGTGGGGCTGCGCAGCACGGTCAATGCGGGGGCGCATCTACATCGCGTCGTCATGATGGGGGCCGATGATTTTGAATCCGTCGTCGAAAAAGAAGAAAATCGCCGCCTGGGCTTGCCGGATTTGGGGGTGGGCGCGGGCAGCGTCATTGAGAACGCGATCCTCGATAAAGGCGTCCGCATTGGGCGCAACGTCGTCATCCGCAACCACGCCGGCGCAGAAGACGAGGAAACCGATACCTACGTCATCCGCGACGGCATTGTGGTGGTCCCGAAAGGTGCCGTCGTCCCGGATAACACGGTGATTTAGACGATTTCAGGGAGATACGCATCCTCAGTGGAGGACGTGAAACGTGAGACTTTATTGTGAAAGTCTCACGTTTCACTTTCATACTACGGCAGATGTTGGGGAAGGCCCGACTTATTTTTCACTTCCCAGGATTACCTGTCCCACCTCTGTATTTTCCCCGGCATTAACCAGTATCCGTTCGGACCCCATTCCGTATTTGTCGGTGAGCCGCATCCATTGGCTGCCATCGTAGGCGACGAGTACGTAGCGCCCCACCGGTAAATCGGCAAAACTGAAGCGGCCTTCGGCGTCGGCAGTGACGCTGCGGAAGAAGGGTTGATCGCTGCAGGGCGAACTTTCGTAATTATCCCGGTAGAGCTTTTCCACACATACCTCGACGGTAGCATTCGCCAGCGCCGTTCGGCGGCTGTCCATCACTTGTCCCGACAGTGAACCGGGAGCCGTAGTCTCCGGTTCCGGCAGCGCCGGCCCGCCATTCACCACCGTCAGCGCGTAGATGTTGTCATCGGCCAACGCCGCGTTGCTCATCCGGTAGGAGTGCCAGTCATCGCCGTCAATGATGTCCACCCCCCAGGCCGTTCCAATCCAGACGCGCCCCTGCCCATCTATGACAATAGCGCGCACATCATTGCTGCTCAAGGCGCTGTTTTCGCGGTCATAAATCGTCCAACTGCCGTCGGGGTTGAACAGATAAATTCCCTGGCTCAACGTGCCGACCCACACACGCCCTTCCGCATCCACCGCCAGGGCTTCCGGCGTGATGAAACTGTTGTTGGGAAAGAGCGTCCAGGTCAGACCGTCAAACATCAACAGGCCCCGGCTTGAACTGACCCAGGGACGGCCCTGGGCATCCAACGCGATGTTGGCAAGGAAATAGCGGATATCAAACCCCGTGCCTTCCGCAAAAACTCGCCATTCGTTGTTAGTAAACCAGGCAACGCTGTTGGCCGTTGCCGCCCACACGTCGCCCTCGGCGGTGATGGCGATGTCGTCCAACAATTCCGGATCGCCCGGTGCGCCGAGCAGGTGTTCGACAGCCGGGTAGGTTTGCCACTTTACCCCGTCAAAGTGGCTGACGCCTCCGAAGTGCGCCACCCAGAAATGGCTGTACCTGCCGCACGCCAACGCTTCGACAGAACCGTAGCCCCAACCGTTCTCGTATTCACGCCATTCCCGGTCATTGTAACGGCTCAATCCCATCGTGTGCGCTGCCAGGACGCTGCCATCAGGGCAGGTGGTCATCGCGTGGACCAGATCGCCGCCCAAATTTTCCTCGGCTTCAGTATAGGTATGCCATTCCTGGTTTTCAATGCAAGTGACGCCGTAGCCAAACGTGCCGATGCAAGCGACGCCTTGCGCGGCGGTCGGCTGATAGGGGGGATTGAGTTGCGGCGACTTCCCGGCCTGCCCGCTCTGTTCTGTTCCCAGATCGGTAGGAGGGATGGGGGATTTGGCGGGCATCACTCCCGCCGGAAGCGGCGTAGCCGTCGCCACCGGCACGACGCCGCCCATCACGGTCTTGCACGCCAACTGTGTCAATAGCAAACCGGTGATTAACCACCCGATAACAGGTGTACGTTGTAATTTTTTCAGCATAATGTACCCGCCTCTGAAAGTAGTAATGAGCGATTACCAATTATTAACCTGGTTGTAATGTCGTGACCTTATTATCGTGTTAGACTGAATTTAATACAACCTTTCCCTGTTTTAAAGGATGGAATGGGAATGCGCGAGAAAAGGACAAATCTACGGTTTTGGTTGCTGGTGCTGTGCGTCTGTGGGACGCTGTTGATCCTGGACCTTCCGGCGCGGGCGACCGCTTTGAGTGGGTTATGGCCGATCACTGCGGTACTTGAAGAAGGAGAAAATTCCACTTCCGCTTCCGACGTCGTGCTGTTCGAAGTCGGCAATTTCGGGCGCACGCTGCTGGAGGTCGGCCCGGTGATGCTGCTGGCGGCGGTGTTGGGCGGGTTGGTAGGCTATCGCCGCCGCCTGACGGTCTTTGAGCGGGACCTGTTCCAGGCGCACATCTTGCTTAGTGTGGCCGGAGCCATGATGATGCTCATTGTGGGCAATCAACTGGCGCGCGCGTTCGGGTTGATGGGCGCGGCGAGTGTGGTGCGCTATCGCTACAAGCTGGGCGACCCCCGCGACGCCAGCATCCTCATCATCGCGCTGGGCGTAGGGATGGCGACCGGGGTGGGTCTGTACGCGCTGGCGATCAGCGCGGCGGTGGTGGTGGCGGCCTTCTCGCAAGGGCTGGATTATCTGATGATGAAACCCCACGCGCCGATCCGGGTGGCGCGCCCTACCGCGCTTAAGATTCGCACCACGCAGCCGGAGGCGACCCTGGCGCGCGTGGAGCGGCTTTTCACGGAGCGGAAGATCACATCTCGCCTGCAATGCTACCGCCTGCTCCCTGACGAGAAAGTGAACGGTGAACCGGTCTATCAACTCGCGTACACCCTGCGCCTCGCCGCCGACGACACCCGTTTTGAGTTGACCACGCAACTGACCCACAAATCGGTCGTCGCCTTGCAGTGGGAGACGGAGAAGCCCTGATGCGTCAAACGTCAAACGTCATTTTTGACGTTTGACGTTTGACGAAAGAAAAATACCTCACTTCCCGTAAATCTTCGCCAAAAACTGGTTATCAAACACTACGTTAACGTCCACCGGCTGCGCCAGCGCGTTGTACTTCAACAGCGAATCGGCCAACGCTTGCCACTGTTCCGCCGTCTGCCAGCCCAACCCATACTGATCGGTCAGGTCAGAATAAGCGTCGCGCAATTCTGTTTCGAGCATGTACTTTTGATGCGCGGCGTCAGCCTCTGGGCCGGTGTACTTCAGGACATACTCGATGGCCTCATCGGGATGCTCTTTGGCGTATTCGATGCCGCGCAGCGCCGCCCGCATAAACCGCTCGATGCGCTCCGGGTCTTCTTTGATGACATCGGGCGTAGTCACGTAAGTCAACCCCAACGTGGGCACGCCGTAGTCGGCGGCTTCCCACATCGTTAACTCGTAGCCCCACGAGCGTAGCGTGTCCGGCTCGTTGGACTTGAACACCGGGTATACCTCCACCATCCCCTCCGTCAGCACGCGCGGGTCAAAACCGACGTTGATCAGTTCCACGTCGGCCTCGGTCAACCCGGCGGCGTCCAGCAGCGCTAACAGGTCCGGCGGCGGCGTGCCCTTGTAGCCGATTTTGCGCCCCTTCCAATCCTCAAGCGTCTCAATCCCGGAATCCTTCAACGCCACGAACGCTTGCTGCCCTCGATGCCCCAACAGCCCGATGGACACGAGCGGCAGGCCGGGGTCGGCGCGGCGTTTCAACAACACGGCGGCGTCCTGATTCGTGATCTGGATTTTGTTCGCCATCAGCAGTTGCAGATGCTCCTCTTTGCCGGCCGAGTGTTGGATTTCGACGTTCAACTGCTCCTCGGCAAAAAAACCCTTCTCCTGCGCCACGTAGACCCCTACCAGCGGCAAATTCGCCTGGGGGATGTACCCAGCCATAAAGACCAGCGATTTGCTCTCGGCCGGCCCCGACTCCGCGCGGCAGGCCGGCAACCACAAGGCGACCAACATCAACCAATGAATTATTGTGCGTGTTTTCATAGTCTCCTCAAATTTAGTCAACGGATTGAGCGGATTCCAACGGATTTCTCCGTTTAATCCGTTCAATCCGTTGAGAGATACTCACTTCCAAAAAATGACCTGTTTTTCTAAGACGATGACTGCCCAATACAATCCGATCCCCATCACCGCCGAGCAGAAGATAGCGGCGAACAGGGAGGGCATCGTAAAATTGGCGTAGGCCAGCCACATCACCCGGCCCAATCCGGCGGAGGCGCCGGCCCATTCGGCCACCACCGCGCCCACCAACGACAGCGGCGCCACCACCTTGAGTGCGTCGAACAGATAGGGCAGCGCCGTCGGCCATTGCGCGTAGCGAAATAACTCCCGGCGGCTGGCGTTCAGCGAGTGGAAGAGCGCCAGCGTTGCGCCATCCACGGCGTGCAGGCCGCTGTGAACGTTGATCAGCACCGGGAAGAACGTCATCAGCCCCGTGACGATGATTTTCGGCAGCGGCCCGAAGCCAAACCAGATCACCAGCAGCGGCGCGATCGCGGCCAGCGGCGTCGTCTTGATGAGGATCGCCAGCGCCAACACCCCGCGTTCCATCTGCCGCCAGAACGTCACCAGCACGGCGACGAGAATCCCCACCGTCAGCCCCAACACCAGCCCCCCGGCGGCCTCCCCCAGCGTGACCAGGGATTGGCCGAGATAATAGCCGGCCTGCTGCCACAGCGTCCCGGCGATGACCGAGGGCGCGGGGATCAGGTACACCGGCACGTTGCGCACTCGCACGACGATTTCCCAGAGAGCCAGCGCGGCCCCCACGATGAGCAGCACTGACAACCCGTCCCGCCGCAGCGCCGCCCGTTGACTGCCGGGTGTCGCCATCTTAAACAACCCCGAAATATCCAACGTCATCTCCCCTATCTCCTATTTTTTCCTGTCTCATCCTCACCCCTCAGCAGCCTCCGTAACTCCCGAATATATGCCACGGACTCCGGTGCGGTGGCGTCGCGGGGACGAGGCCGCGTGATGGCGACGATGCCCCGGATATGCCCCGGACGCTCCGTCATCACCACGACGCGGTCGGCCAGGCGCACCGCCTCGGCGATGTTGTGCGTCACCCAGACCACGGTGGGGTGGAACTGCATCCAGAGCCGCAGTACCTCGTCGGTCAGCGTCTCGCGCGTGAGTTCGTCCAGCGCGGCGAACGGCTCGTCCATCAACCAAAGCGGCGCGCCAGTCGCCAGCGCGCGCGCCAGGGCCACGCGCTGCTGCATCCCGCCGGAGAGTTTGGGCGGACGGGCCTGCGTGAAATCGCTCAGCCCCACCATCTCCAGCAGTTCACCCGGCGGCGGGGCCGGCTGGTGATGCTGTCGGTTGACGCGCAGGGGCAGCGCCACGTTATCCCAGACCGTCTGCCAGGGCAGCAGAGCGGGATTCTGCGCCATCCACGCGATGGCTTTGCGGGTGCGCGCGGTGGCGGGCGGTTGTCCATCCAGTTGGACGTCGCCGGTGGTGGGCAAAATCTGGTCGGCGAGCAGGCGCAGCAACGTGGATTTACCGCAGCCGCTTGGCCCGATCAGGCACACAAATTCCCCGGAGGCGATGCGTAGGGACGTTGCGCCCAACGCGGCCAGCGGCGACGCCTCGTCGGTGAAGGTTTTGGAGACATTGTCGAGCAAAATGTTCATGACGTTTCCATTTCGGCTTCCAGTTCGTCGGGCGCAACCCGAAACGCTTGCCACCCGGCGCCATAGGACACCGGCGAGGCAGTTTCGGCGGTGGCGCCCAGGTAGCGCACGCTCAGACGGCGATACAGGCCGTCCAGTCCGCCGGGAATGGCGTCCAGCGCGAGTGCGTGCGCCTTCCCCCGCGCCAGCACGCGGCGCAGCGGCGGCCACGACTCGGCGACCGTCAGCGCGACGGCGGGGTTGGCGGCCACATACCCGGCCCACGCCGAGCCGGGCCAGGCGATCATCAAGAAGGTCGCACCATCCCACTCGTACCACACGGTTACGATGTGGGGCGTCCCATCAGGGCGGATGCAAGCCAGGCGCGCGGCCCATGGCCCGTTCAAGAAGGTCGCCAGCTCGGCGGCGGGCAGGGGGATGCTGTTGCCCAGGTGATGGGGCTGGGTGACGCCATAGGGCAAATACGTGATAGCGCCCAGGCGGTAGGAAATGCGGGCGGCAATCTCGCGCAGCGTGTGAATGTGTCGTTGCTCTTTTCCCTCACTCCAGCGGAAAGCGGGTATACTCAGGATGAGCGCGGCTTCAGGGTGCTGTCCGTCCGGGCAGATCGGCACGGCTAACGTCGCTGTTTCTTCCTGGATACGCCGGGCCAGCGTTTGTTGGCGAACGTCCTGAAGCAGGGGGGGCTGGTTGCCGCTCATCTGGGGAAGGGCGCGCGCCAGCGCCGACTCGCTGAGGCCGGCCAGTAGGGCCAACCCGGCCGGGTGCTCCGTCGCCGCAGCTCGGTAGCCGGCAGGCAGCACGCTGCGCACCGTCTGCGCGCAGGGCGCCTCGGCCAGAATGAGCACGTCGGCACCGTTAAGCACTGCCAGCGCCAGGGTTTCCTCCGGCGCGTGGCGGGCGGCTTCCTCTTGAAAAGCGAAAATGAGGGCAGCGTCGCCGAGCGGGCGGGGCGTTTGCAGGACGCGAGCACCCGCTCCCAGGTGATAAGGATAACGCGGTCCGGCCTGCTGGACGTAATCCAGCCCTTTGAGGGTGTTGAGCAAAGCGTGCAGCGCGCTGTGGGGAATCTCCAGCGCGTCGGCCAACTGCCCGGCGGTCAATCCTTCGGGCGAGGTTGCTAGCAATTCCAGGATACGCACAGTGCGCACGGTTGCGGGGACTTGGTATTGGTAATCCATCATTATCTATCCGGCTGTACTAATGTCCAGTATACTGGATAAGAAAGAAGTGTCAAATCACAAAAGAGGCGGTAAAAAAGCTGATTCTTCAGGAGATAGAAGGTATGCGATATTTGTCGCTTTGGGATACTATGCTAAAATTGACCTTTGATGGCATAGTTCGGCTCTTGACGATTACTTGAATTACATCTTTACATAGCTTAATTGAGGGAGGAGGTTGCATGAGCGAAACAGCTGGAAAGTGGCACGCACTCAGTGTTGAGACGGCCGTTCAGAAGTTGACGACAGACGTTCGGAACGGTTTGACGACGGCTGAGGCGAAGAAGCGGTTGGAAACTCACGGTTTCAACGAATTGGAGGAGAAGAAACCCCCGACGTTTTTGGAACGGTTGTGGGAACAACTAACCGACTTCATCGTTCTCATCTTGATTGCTTCGGCAATTATCTCGTTTATTCTGGGTATCAGCGAATATCGAGAGTCCGGGGAAATTATCGAGTTCGTGGAGTCCGGGGCGATTATCGCCATCGTGATCCTCAACGCCACCATTGGCATTATCCAGGACAGCAAAGCGGAAGAGGCGTTGGCTGCGCTCAAGAAGATGGCTGCGCCGGACGCCCATGTCATCCGCGAGGGGAGCCGGGTGGTGGTGCCCGCGCGCGAATTGGTTCCCGGCGACATCGTCATTCTGGAAGCGGGCAGCATCGTCCCGGCCGATTTGCGGTTGACACAAAGCATCAACCTCAAGGCGGAAGAGGCGTCGCTGACCGGGGAATCGGTGCCGGTGAACAAGGCCGCGGATCGCACCCTGCCTGAAGATGCCGGGCTGGGCGATCAACACAACATGGCCTTCATGAGCACTACCATCACGTATGGACGTGGTCAAGGTGTCGTCGTTTCCACGGGGATGAAGACCACCATCGGCCAGATTGCTGAAATGATTCAATCGGTCGAAGACGAAGACACCCCGCTCCAAAAGAAGCTGGATCAATTGGGCAAAACCCTCGGTATTGGCAGCTTGATCGTGTGTGGCTTAGTCTTCGTCGTGGCGGTGGTGCGCGGGCTAATTGATGGCTCTCTGATTGTCGAGGGGCAAGTTCAATGGGTGGAACTCAAGGACTTCTTCATGCTCGCCGTCAGTCTGGCGATTGCGGCCGTCCCTGAAGGGCTGGCCGCCGTTGTGACCATTTGTCTGGCGTTGGGCATGCAAGAGATGGTCAAGCGCCACGCGCTCATCCGCAAGCTCCCCGCTGTGGAGACGCTGGGCGCGGCGACGGTGATTTGCTCCGATAAGACGGGCACGTTAACGCAGAATCAGATGACGGCCACCCAGGTTTGGGCGGATGGGAAGTCATTCGCAATCACCGGGCGGGGTTACAATCCCGATGGTGTGTTCAAACTGAACGGCGCAGAACTGCAAAGCCTGGATGACCACATCGCCTTGCGGACGACGGTGTGGGGGGGCGCGTTGTGTAACGATGCTATCCTGGAAAAAAATACCGATACCGACTACCGGATGGTAGGCGATCCCACTGAAGGCGCGATGGTGGTCGCGGCGGCCAAAGTGGGCTACTGGCGCGAAAAACTCGAAGGTCAATATCCCCGTGTGAATGAGATTCCCTTCGACGCGGATCGCAAGCGGATGTGTACCATCCACGATCTGGAATCGGCGAGCAAAGAAAACCTCAGCCCGTTGCCGGGGGGTGGGACGAACAACTACATCGCCGTGGTCAAGGGCGCGCCGGACCTCGTGTTGGCGCAGTGCAGCCAGATGTTGACCGAGGCGGGGCCAGTGGCCTTGACTGACGCGCTGCGCGCCGAGATTTTGGCCGCCAACAAGGGGTTAGCCTCGCAGGCCCTGCGCGTTTTGGCGGTGGCCTATCGCCCACTGTCCGCAGTCCCTGACGAGCCGAAACCTGCCGAGGTCGAGGTTGACTTGATCTTCGCGGGCTTGATGGGGATGATTGACCCCGCGCGCCGCGAAGTATTGCCGGCCGTGCAGAAAGCTGTGGGGGCCGGGCTGCGCACCATCATGGTGACCGGCGACTACGCCGATACCGCCGCCGCGATTGCGCGCGAGATCGGCATTTTGCGCGAGGGCCACGAAGTGATCTCCGGCGCTGAACTTGAGGCGATGAGTGACGAGACCTTGCGCGAGCACGTGGACAACACCGACGTTTTCGCCCGCGTGTCGCCGAATCACAAGATGCGCATCGTCGCTGCCTTGCGTGACCGCAACAATATCGTGGCGATGACGGGCGACGGCGTCAACGACGCCCCCGCCCTGAAGCAAGCCGACATCGGCGTGGCGATGGGCATCACCGGCACCGACGTGACGAAGCAGACGGCGGACATGGTTCTTACGGACGACAACTACGTCTCCATCGTCAGCGCCATTGAGCAGGGCCGCGTGATTTACTCCAACATCCGCAAGTTCGTGTACTTCCTGCTCTCCTGCAACGTGTCGGAGATCATGATTCTGTTCCTGGCGACCTTATTCGGCTGGGCGCCGCCTTTGACGGCGATCCAGTTGTTGTGGCTCAACCTGTTGAGCGATGGCGCGCCCGCGCTGGCCTTGGGCCTGGAAAAGGGCGATCCCGACCTCATGCAACGCCCGCCGCGCCCCCCTGATGAGCCAGTCATTAACCGGGAGATGGTCTGGGGGGTCGTCATTCAGACCTTTGCCATCACCTCCGCCGTGCTGACTGCCTACTGGCTTGGCCTTAAGTATTTCGCGCAAACTGAGCATACCGATGCTACCATCACCGCACAAACGATGGCCTTTGTCACCTTGGTGATGTCGGAACTGCTTCGGGCTTACACGTCTCGTTCCGAACGTTACCCGCTGCTCAAGTTGGGTCTGTTCACGAACAAGTTTATGCAGTACGCTATTGCGTTCTCGGTTTTCATGCTCTTGCTCGTGGTTTACATCCCGATTCCGGCGGTAAACGAGATTTTCAATACGACGCCGATCACGTTGCGCGAGTGGGGCGTTATGGTTCCGCTGATTCTGTTGCCTTCCGTGGCGGCGGAATTGTGGAAGGCATTTATGAACCGATCGAGCCGAGCCGGGTAGCTTTACGAGGCCCAATGAAAAGAGGCGGTGCGTTGCGCACCGCCTCTTTTTTGTGTAGCCAGGCTGGTGTGATCAGAAGCACAGGCTACCAGCTACTATCGTCCTCGTCAGCTTCCTCTTCTTCTTCGTCCTCCCACTCCTCATCCCATTCTTCTTCTTCGTCGTAAGCCCAGTCGAGTTCCACCGGATTGGTTTCGACGACTTCCAGGTCTTCCAGACAGAGCGGGCACCGAATCCGTTGCCCCAATTCGACCTTGCGGGTCAGTTTGATCTCACCTTCACAGGACGGGCAAATAGCCGTTGCCATTTTTAACCTCCTAAAGTTTATGGGTAGTTTGTTGTTGAAGCACCTTTTTTCTACACTCGTATCATAGCATAGAGCATGCGAAAATTCAAGCTATTCTTGCTTGGGGATGACACGGATTTTCACGGGGCCGGTTTCGGTTTTGTTGCCGGCGGCGTCGTAGACAACCACCCGGAAGCTGTATTCGCCCGGACTGCCCAGCGTCCAGTTCACATTGAACGGCGCAATCTCACGCACCCCGAAAGGTTCGGCCTGGTCGCCCAGGAAGAATTCGGCCCGATCAATCGCGTAGTTGTCATTCACCTCCACGTTAACGTTGACCCACTCGTCCCGCCCGTATTCATACTCTGAGCCTTCCGGTGGGTAAGTGAGATCAGCCCGGGGCGGCTCGTTATCCACTGTCACTTGGAGGGTGGCCTGCCGCACCTGTTGATCCTGTCCGATTACCTGAAGTTGCAGTGTGTGGGGGATATTTTCGAGCGCCGTGGTGTCGAAGTTCTCCAGCAGATTTTTGTCCACCTGATTACCATGATCTGGCCCAATCTGCATCCATTCGGTCGGATTCAGCCCTTTGCCGAAAACCAGCCGGTAGATGCCGAAGTTGCCCCCGCGCGCGTTGCCGATAATCGGCGTGATGCCGCTGATGTACGCATAGGGGGTGGGGGACGTGATGGCGACTTCCGCATCGGCCTGGTTCGGGCCGTAGACAGTATCGTACTCCGATGGCGGTACAAATTCAGCTTTTTGTTCATCAGAAAGCCCGTTGATCCAGTCCTGCGCTTCCGGCGGCAAGACCATGTAGACTTTGCGTTCTACCAATTCCGGTGGCGTGTAGATGGTTGCCAGTTTGCCCGTCTCTTTGTTCACCAGGAAGACCTGGTAGATGTTATCCACTTCGGTTGGCTCTGTTCCCGGAATCATCAACTCAGTGCGGGTGGGACAATATTCGTTGGGGCGCATCCCAGAAGTGGCGCACACGGTCACTTCTTCCAGACCGTCGGGGCGATTGAAGGGGACAATCGTTTCGTCTTTAAGGGCGTACTCCATCAGCGCGTGCCAGAGATAAGCCGCCCCCAGGCTGCCATCCATGTTAATCATATAATCTTCCGCATCTTTGTTGCCTTGCCAGGCGCCGACTGCAATTTGAGGGGTAAAGCCCACCGTCCAGTTGTCAGTGAAGTTGTTGGTGGTGCCGGTCTTGACGGCGGCCGGACGTTCATTGGCCAGCTCCAGCGCGTTGGGTGTGCCAAAAAGGGCAACACGAGCCTGGCGATCCGAGAGGATATTGTCCATCAGATAGGCCAGTCGTGGATCCAAAATTGAACGGCTTTCCGGCTGGGTATACTGGTACAAAATGTTGCCATTGCGATCTTCCACACGCAGGATGGCGACCGGATTCAGTTCACGAAAGCCGGGGCGTAACTCGTTTTCAGCTACCGGCTCGCCGTACATCACCCCACCATTGGCAAAGACGCTAAACGCATAGGCCATATCAATCAGTTTCACTTCGCCGCCGCCCAGGGTGAGGCTGAGGCCGTATTGTTGCAGGCCGCGATCCAGGGTGGTGATTCCCATCTTGTGCGCCGTGCGGATGACGTCGTCAATGCCGGCGATGGACATGGCTTCGACGGCCGGAATGTTGAGGGAGCGGGCTAACGCGTTGCGCAAGCTGACCGGCCCGTAATATTTACGGGTGTAGTTTTCCGGTACGTAGGGCGCCATCCCTTCGCCCTGCTCGAAGGCGCGGCGCGCGTCCAGGAACATGTAGGCCGCATTGCGGCCCTGCGCCAGAAAGGTGACGTAGGTAAACGGCTTGAACGAAGACCCCGGTTGGCGGAGGCCGTCGGCGGCTACGTTGAATTTCCCATCAATCTCGTTGTTCCAGTAATCGGCGCTGCCCACCATCGCCAGAATTTCCCCGGTCGTGGGACGAAGCGCTACCATTGCGGAATTTTTGACGTTGAAGTCTTTGCCGATGCGGTTGGCTCGGACATCCGGCAGATATTGGGCGGCCTCGCAGCCGGCGGCAACGGCTTCTGGGATGACCACCGCCGGATCCTCTGCCGCCAGGATGCGGAGAAAGGTCTGGATCACGCATTGCGCCTGATCATTCAGATCGAGATCGAGCGTGGTGTAGACGCGTAGCCCGCCGCCGGCCACCAGTTCTGGGCCAAAGCGTTCTTCCAACTCGCGGCGCACATACATCGAGAAATGCGGCGCCAGGATGTTGAAGCGTTTGTTGGATTCGGCCAGCTTCCAGGGTTCGGCCTCGGCAATTTTCGCTTCCGCGCTGGTGACGCAGCCTTCCTCTACCATGCGCATCAGAATGATATTCTTGCGTTTCAGTGCGGCTTCGGGATCATCAAAGGGATTTAACAGCGGATATTGGGGAATGGCGATGAGGGTCGCTGCTTCGGAGAGAGTCAGGTCTTTGGCCGGTTTGTCAAAATAGACGCGCGCGGCGGCGTCAATGCCGTATGCCAGATTCCCGTAAAGGTTGGTATTGATGTACCATTCCAGGATGGTTTCTTTTTCGTACAGGCGCGTCAACTCCAGCGCGATGAGCACCTCTTTAACTTTGCGAACGTAGCTGACCTCAAAACGTTCTTCCAGGGGAATCACGGAGTTTTTGACGACCTGCTGCGTGATGGAAGACCCACCCTGGACCTCTTCCCCTTGCAAGTTGGACACAAAGGCACGTCCGAGACCCCGGTAGTTAATCCCCGGATTGGTCCAAAAAGTCTTATCCTCGGCGGCTATTGTGCCGCACACAACGTAATCGGGCATTGTAGAGAGTGAAATCCAATGCCGATCGCCAGCGTTGGGATCAATGACTTCATACAGCAGATGTTGGCCGGTGCGGTCATAAATCTTGGTGGTTTCAAACGTCTGCACACTGATTTTTTCCACTTCTTCAGGGGTGGGCAGGTTGTCAGTGATGGTTGTGTAGGCCGCCGCCGCTATGCCGATCGTGATGCCGGTCGTCAATCCGACAGCCAACAGCGCGATCAGCACCATCAACCCGATAATGCGCACGACCAGGTTAAAGCCGGTGCGGCTTTTTTTGCGAGTGCGCTCCCGGTCAATGACAATGAGCGCGTGAATCAAATGAATGGGTGTCCGCGTCGTTCCCATAGCAACTCCATAAAGTATAGTCTGTTAGGGTGAATTATGCCGTGCTCTGCGCATTTGGCAAGCCATGACTGCTTGACGAATTTCCAATATCCATTAGAATGTATCTACTTAGATGAGGCCGGGCAATCATGTTTGAGTCTTTAAGCGATAAATTACAAGCCGTTTTTAGCCGACTGGGCAAGCGTGGGATTTTGCGCGAAGAAGACGTCAAAGAAGTTCTCCGGGAAATCCGGCTGGCACTTTTAGAAGCAGACGTTAACTACAAGGTCGTTAAGGATTTTATTGACCGGGTGCGTGAGGATGCGGTCGGCGCCGAACTTTCTAAGGCGCTGAACCCGGCCCAACAGGTCGTCAAAATCGTCCATCAGGAGTTGATCACAACTCTGGGTGAGCCGGGCCGGTTGGAATTGCGCGGGCACGCGCCTTACGTTCTCATGTTGGTCGGATTGCAGGGCTCCGGAAAGACCACCATGGTCGGGAAGCTTTCCCGCCATTTGCGGTCAACGGGGCACTTCCCCCTGATGGTAGCCGCCGATACCTACCGGCCGGCGGCTATTACGCAGTTGGAAGTACTGGGGCGACAGCTCAACATCCCCGTCTACAGCGATCACGGCAAGACGAAACCGCCGGACATTTGTGTGAACGCGCTGGAAGACGCGCGGAAGCGTGGTTCGGATGTGCTGCTGCTGGATACGGCCGGGCGCTTGCAAATCAACGACGAGATGATGACCGAGCTAGAGGCCATTCGTGACCGGGTGCATCCAATAGAAGTGCTCCTGGTGGCCGACTCGATGACCGGTCAGGAAGCGGTGAACATCGCGCAGGGTTTCCACGAGCGCGTCGGGCTAACCGGGTTGATTCTGACCAAGGTGGACGGTGACGCCCGGGGCGGTGCGGCTATCAGTATGCGCGCTGTGACCGGTGTGCCCATCAAATTCCTGGGAACTGGCGAGAAACTCGGCGCATTGGAGCCATTCCACCCCGACCGGCTGGCCTCGCGGATTCTGGGGATGGGCGATATGTTATCGCTCATCGAACGCGCCGAACTGGCCTTTGATGAGGCGCAGGCCGAGGAGATGGAGCGTAAACTGCGCAAAGGGGAGTTCAATTTGGAGGACTTCCTGGATCAGTTGCGGCAGGTGCGCAAGATGGGGCCGCTCGACGAATTGCTGAAGATGATCCCTGGTGTGGGAAAGATGCTCCAGGGCGCTGATCTGGATAAGGTTGAGGCCGAGAAAAACCTCAAGTACGTAGAAGCCATGATCTTATCTATGACCAAGGAAGAGCGACGCAATCCGCGTCTCCTTAACGCCAGCCGCAAGCGGCGTATTGCCGCCGGCAGCGGCACCACCGTTCAGCAGATTAATCAACTGTTGGCGCAGCACCGCCAGATGCAGAAGATGCTGAAGCGGGTTAATGAGGGGAAAATGCGTGGTTTACCACGTCTTTTCTGAAGTGAGTTTCCGCTCGAATAAAAATCGGGCGATGAAGCCAATCACCATACATCGTCTTCAAATAGGACAGGAGGCATATGCTTAAAATAAGATTACGGCGTGTAGGTAGCAAGGGACAGCCAAGCTATCGTATTGTTGTGGCGGAGTCCACAGCGGCACGGAATGGGAAATTTATCGAGGTCATTGGGTTTTACAATCCGCGCACTGAACCTGAGACCGTTCAAGTTAAAGAAGAGCGCGCGCTGCATTGGCTTTCGGTGGGGGCGCAGCTCTCTGAGTCGGCAGCGTTGTTGTTCAAGAAGTGTGGAACGACGGAGCGTTTCGCACGCTTGAAGGGTGGAGAGGCTCTGGAGACTTTGGTGGCGGAGGCCGCGGCCGCGGTTCAGACCATCAATCCCCAGACCAAGCCAGCCGTCCGCGAAAAAGCGGCACCTGCGGCTAAACCAGTGGAGGTCGCCGCGGAATCAGAGGCCACCGCATAAGGTGCAGCAGCGCAGATTCGTTACTACGTAAATCTCATCCTTTTCGTTCTCTTTTTCACATACCCTTAAGGAGGCGTTGCGATGTCGTCAAAGGTCAAGGATCTGGTGGAATATGTGGCTAAATCTCTGGCGGATCAGCCCGATGAGGTAGCGGTTTCCGAGGTTGAGGTCGAAACCTCAATCGTGCTGGAACTGCGGGTGGCGCCGGATGATATGGGGCGGATGATTGGGCGGGAAGGCCGCACGATCAACGCGATGCGTTCCCTGGCGCGGGTGTTGGGCGCAAAAATGGGAAAGAAGGTCACGCTGGAGATCGTATGATCGTGGCCAGCAAGGCCTGCACAGTCAAGACACAGGGGCTCAGGCATGCTGAATAAGCAACCTGAGCCTCGTTATTTAGCCGTAGGTCGTGTGCTGCGTCCCCATGGGATACAGGGCGAGTTGCGCGTCGAAATCCTTACCGATTTCCCGGAGCACCTGGCGGAACTGGATACGGTGTACATCGGCCCTGAGCATCACCCTTATACTTTGACCCATGTACGGTTGCATCGGGATGTGCTGCTGTTAACCCTGAAGGAATGTGCCGACCGGACTACGGCGGAGGCTTTGCGCGGCGCTGTGGTGGAGATCGCGCGTGAAGACGCCATTCCTTTGGAAGAGGAGGAGTATTATCATTTCCAGGTTATCGGGATGCAGGTGACCACCGATGGCGGAGAACTGCTGGGTGAGGTGGTTGAGGTCTTTACCGTTCCCGGCGCCAATGACGTTTTTGTCATTCACGGCCCGCGCGGCGAGATTCTCCTTCCGGCAATTGCCGATGTCGTTCAAGACCTGGATTTTGCCGCCCGCTCGATGCGGGTACACTTGCTCCCCGGTCTGCTTGATTGACCCATGGCTGTTTTGCACGGGTGAGTGGCCCGTGCCACTCACAGGGGAGCCAAAGGTCTCCCCTGTTTGCGTTTAAACTATGGACAATCTGCGCTATTGGCTAGGTTTCAATCTGGTGCGGGGCATCGGCCCGGTGCGGCTGCGCGCGCTTCTGGAGACGTTTGGCGACATCCAAACAGCCTGGAACGCCCCAGAGTACGCCCTGCGCGAGATGCGCCTGGAACAGCGGGCGTTGGAGAATCTGCTGAAAGCGCGCGCTCAGGTGGATTTGGACGAACTGTTGCGGCGCGTCGAACACGCCGTAGCCTATGTATTGACCTGGGAAAGCGCTGACTACCCGGTCCTGCTGCGCCAAATCCCCGACGCGCCTCCCGTTCTGTTTGTGCGCGGCGCGCTCACCTCTTCCGATGAGTGGGCCGTGGCGCTGGTGGGGACGCGCAAAGCCACCGTCTACGGGCGCGAAGTCGCCCACCGGCTGGCCGGTGAATTGGCGCAAAACGGCATCACCATCATCAGCGGCCTGGCGCGCGGCATTGACGCGATTGCCCATCGCGCGGCGCTGGAGGCCGGCGGGCGCACGATCGCGGTACTGGGCTGCGGCGTGGATCACATCTACCCGGCCGACCATCGAGACCTGGCCGAAGCCATCATCGCCAACGGCGCGCTGGTGAGCGATTATCCCCTGGGGACGCAGCCCGAATCAGCCAACTTCCCGGCGCGCAACCGCATCATCAGCGGCTTGAGCCTGGGTGTTCTCGTGGTGGAGGCTGGCCTGAAGAGCGGGGCGCTCATCACAGCGGACTTTGCCGCCGATCACGGGCGCGAGGTATTCGCCGTGCCGGGCAGCATCCTCAGCCCTGCGTCGGAAGGCTGCAACCGCCTGTTGCGCGACGGCGCGGCCATTGTCACGACAGCGCAGGACGTGTTGGAGACGCTGCAACTGGGGCTGCTGCCTGAGAAGCAGGCCGCCCGCGAGATTCTGCCGGACAATCCGCTGGAGGCGGCCATTCTGAAACAACTATCGGCCGAGCCATGTCACCTGGACGCGCTGGTGCGCGATCTGGCGCTCCCGGTGGCCACGGTCAGCAGCACGTTGGTGATGATGGAGTTAAAAGGGATGACCCGACAATCTTCTCCCCTGCATTACGTGCGGGTGCGCGAAGAGTCGGCAGACTACGCGGCTTCACCCACGCCTGCGGCTTCCTCGGCGGAATCCTAGAGTGAGAGTAGGGGTGCTGAGATGCATATTTCTGCTAATGACGAAAACAACCCCACTGCGCTTGCGCCGGTGCGCATTCCGGTGGTAAAAAACATCCTGAGCGCGAACGCGCAGACCGCGCAGCAAAACCGCGAGTATTTGACAGAACACAGGATCACGACGCTCAACCTGATGTCGTCGCCTGGCGCGGGCAAGACGACATTGCTGCTGGCGACCATCGCGGCGCTGGATGGCCTGGCGCGCATCGGGGTCATCGAGGGCGACGTTGCCTCGCAGGTAGACGCGGAGACGATTGCGGCGACGGGCACGCCCGTGGTGCAGATCAACACCGGCGGCGGGTGTCACCTCGACGCGCCGATGATCGGCAACGCCCTGGGCGCTTTGGAGGCGGAGGTGGACTTGCTGTTCGTCGAGAACGTCGGCAACCTCATCTGCCCGGTGTCCTTCGACCTGGGTGAGCGGTACCGCGTGGCGTTGCTCAGCGCGCCGGAGGGTCACGACAAGCCCTACAAATACCCCGGCATCTTCGAGGCCGTGGATTTGGTGATCGTCACCAAGGTCGATCTCGCGCCTTACGTGGATTTTGACCTGGAAAAATTCCGAGAGCTGGTTCACGGCCTGAACGCGGAGACGCCGGTGCTCGCCCTTTCGGCCAAAACCGGCGAGGGGATGGAAGCGTGGCTGGATTGGTTGGCGGCCCACGTGGAGACGTTATCCGCCCTGTGAGCGGGACACAACGGAAGACGGGGGAGGTGCGCCATGTTGGATGAAAACGAGCAGGAAGTTGCCGACGAGATCGAAATCCGCGACCTTTTGGATATTCTGGCAGACCTGAACGCGCAGCGGGCTGGCCTGGCCGCGCCGTTTGCGGAGCAAATCGCCGCGCTTCAGGCGCAACTCGTTCAGGCGACGGCAGACATGGATGAGCAGATCGCGGCAGTCCAAAATGCCGTCAAGCGCGCGATTATGGCGCACGGCGCGACAGTGGAAACCGAACATTTGCGCGCGATGTACGTCAAACCGCGCGTGATCTGGGACACACAGCGCCTCGAAGGCTACGCCGAGGCGCACCCCGAAATTCGCGTCTTCCGCAGAGAAGGTGAGCCGAGCGTGCGGATTGTAACGAAGGACTAGCCGCCCTGGCCTGATCCTGGCTGCCAAAGCTCATGGAATCCCAGTCTGTCCGCGCCTCCCATAGACGTTTTGGGCTGTTGTTGATCGCCTTCATCGTCTTCCGGGGGCTTTCCATTGTATTGCTGCGTCCCGGCGGATTTGTCACCGATACCGGGCCGGATCACAACTTCTATTTTGAATTCGCCCGTTGGGCCGGCGGTCAGAAGTTCGCCCTCTTCGACTTCTGGATGGAGTATCCTCCCCTGATGCCCTGGCTGGCCGGGCTGGCCTATCGCCTCAGCCTTGCGCTTCCCCCGTGGACTTACGCCATCTTCGGGTTCAACCTGATTTTTCGCCTGAGCCTGCTGCCGTTTGAGGCCGGCGCGCTGATTTTGGTCTATGCCATCGCCCGCCGCCTGGGCGACGCGGAGCGCGCGTTGTGGCTGGCGGCGCTGTGGACGCTGTTGTTCGCGCCCTTTTTTGCCTTCCTGGCCTGGTTTGACGGCATGGCGGTCTTCTTCCTGCTGCTGGCGCTGTACGGACTGCTGGAGGAGCGTCCCATCCTCGCCGGCGCGGCCATCGGCCTCGGCTTTGTGGTCAAAATTTTCCCGGTGGTGCTGGCGCCGATGGGCTTGTTCATCCTGCGCGCGCCCCGGCAGCGGCTGCGCTACGTGGGCAGCGCGGCGCTGGTCGTGCTTGCGGTGCTGCTACCCCCGCTGTTGGTCAGCTCTGGCTACGTGATAGCGATGTTCCAGGCGTTTTTCAGCCGTTCATCTTGGGAAACGGTGTGGGCGTTGCTGGAGGGCTACACCAGCTATGGCGCGGTGGCCCTGCTGAACACGCACCTGGACGCGAGCGCCGCCGGATTTCAGGCGCACCCAGCCACCCTGCCGTGGGGGCTGATCTCCCTAGCCTTTGCCTTGCTCTACGCCTTCATCATCACCCGCCGCATTGACTGGCGCGACAGAGCGCGCGTGATGGCCTTCGCCCTCTTCAGCTTGATGTGGTTTGTGCTGTACAGCAAAGGCTACAGCCCGCAATGGGCGCCGTACATCGCCGGGATGGCGCTGTTGAGCCTGCCGCCGGGCGTCGGCCTGGGCTACGCCTTGCTGATGGATGGTTTCATGGTGGCCGAATTGACGCTGGCCTTCCAGGTGCTCCGGGGCGAACCCCGCATCGTGACCGGCGTGATTGTGCTGCGCACTGCCATTTTCTGCCTGTTGACATTGGAAAGTCTGGCCCGCGCCCTGCCGGAAGGACGCCTGTGGTCGGTGATTCGGCGTTACGCGCTGCCGGGGGCGCTGGCCCTCAGTCTGGTGGGAGGCGCCGGGTTGACGCCGTTGGCCTGGAATGTCTACACCTCCCAACGGCTGGCCGCCGAACCGCTCGCGCCGTTTGTGGCGACGTGGCGCGCCGCCGGCGAGTCCGCCGCGCCGGTGATCACCGTGCAGTCGCACCTGCTGGAACGGCTCGCGCCCTACCTCGGCAGTGACAACGTCCGCTGGTTCCCGCACATTGCCGGTACCCCGTGGCAGTCGGCGGACGCATGGCTGGCGGAACTGGCCGCGCAACACCGCGCCGCCTGGTTCGTCTACGACGAGTCCCAGGCGACCGCGCAGCCGGCGCTGTTTGAAGAGATGGCGGCCTGGTTCGCCGCCCACGCCTGCGCCGGCGAGACGACGCGCTACGGCGCGCTGTCCGTCACGCCGTACTTCTTCGCGGGAGAACCGGTCGAACGCGCTGCTGCCTTTGAATCTGGCGCGCATTTGCTGACCGCTTCCGCGCTCCCGACGAGTCTCGCGCCCGGAACGGCGCACTGTCTGCGCCTGACCTGGGCCGTGGACGCCGGATTGCCGGCCGACCACGCGGTTCTGATCCACCTGCGCGCGCCCGATGGCCGTGTGGTCGCGCAGGCCGACGTGTGGCCGCTGCCGCCGACGAGCATGTGGGCGTCGGGGGAGTCGTACACGTCGGCGCATGTGCTGCGCCTGCCGGACGATCTTCCGCCGGGGCGCTACACTTTGCTCACGGGGCTGTACGCCATCGAGGGCGGCGCGCGTCTTTCGCTGCTGGCCGGCGGCGATGCGGCTGAGTTGGGCGAT
Organism: Anaerolineae bacterium; assembly: GCA_034429475.1. Taxonomy (GTDB): domain Bacteria; phylum Chloroflexota; class Anaerolineae; order B4-G1; family SLSP01; genus JAKQHY01. The sequence continues at coordinate 2,603 of DAOUGD010000309.1, read as the reverse complement.
CTCATCGTGGAGAATCCATAATGCACCGTAAATTAGAACAGTTGAAACAACAGTTGGCCGAGATGGAAAGTGCGCTCGTCGCCTTCTCCGGCGGGGTGGACAGCACCTTTTTGTTGCAGGTGGCCCACGACGTGCTCGGCGACCGCGTGTTGGCGGTCACAGCCACGTCGCCGACGCTGCCGCCGCACGAATTGGCGGACGCCAAGTCGCTGGCGGCGCACATTGGGGCGCGGCACGTGCTGCTGCCCAAGCGCGATATGGACGACCCGCGCTTCCTGGCGAACACGCCCGACAAGTGCTACTTCTGCAAGGCCGGGGTCAGCGCGCAATTGACGGAGTACGCCCGCCAACACGGCTACGCGGTCGTGCTCGACGGCTCCAACGCCGATGACGCGGGCGATTACCGGCCTGGCGCGCGCGCCCTACGGGAGTACGGCGTGCGGAGTCCCATGCAAGACGTGGGTCTGACCAAAGCCGAAATCCGCGCGCTCTCCCGTGAGTTGGGCTTGCCCACCTGGGACGCGCCGGCGGCAGCCTGCCTGGCGACGCGTATTCCTTACGGCACGCCCATCACCGCCGAGACGCTGGCGCAGATCGGGCAGGCCGAGCAAGTCCTGCGCGACCTGGGTCTGCGGCAACTGCGCGTGCGGCACCACGGCGACGTGGCCCGCATCGAAGCGCCGCCGGACGATTTCGCGGCAATTTTGCAGAACCGGATGCACATTGTGTCCGCCTTGAAGGATTTGGGGTATGCTTATGTCACGCTGGATTTGGTCGGCTTCCGGTCCGGCAGTATGAATGAGGTGTTAAAGTAAGCCTATGGATATTGAAAAATTACGGCAATTGTTGGTGGATGTTCAGAGTGGGGAAGCTGATGTGGAGACGGCGCTGGCGCGGTTGCGCACGTTGCCCTACGAAGATTTAGGCGACTTTGCGCGGTTGGACATGCATCGCGCGCTGCGTAACGGGATGCCGGAAGTCGTTTTTTGCGAGAGCAAGACGGCGGAACAGGCGACGGCCATCCTGGAACGGCTGTGGCAGCATCACGACCGGGTGCTGGGGACGCGCGTTCCCCCGGCGATGGCGGCGGCGATTCAGGCGAGGTTGCCGGAAGCGCACTACGACGCCACGTCGCGGCTGTTGACACTGGCGCGCGCGCCGCTGCCCGCGCCCGACGAGGACGCGCCCTACGCGATGGTGGTCTGCGGCGGCACCTCGGATTTGCCGGTGGCGGAGGAGGCCGCGCAGGTCTTGGCGTTCCTCGGCCACCGCGTCGAGCGCGCCTACGACGTGGGCGTGGCCGGCCTGCACCGCCTGCTCGGCGAGTTGGAGCGGTTGATGGGCGCAGCGGTCGTCATCGCGGTGGCAGGGATGGAGGGCGCGCTCACGAGCGTCGTCGCCGGGCTGGTGGGAGCGCCGGTCATCGGCGTGCCGACGAGCGTGGGCTACGGCGTCAACTTCAAAGGCGTCGCGCCGCTGCTTACCATGCTCAACTCCTGCGCCTCCGGCGTCACCGTGGTGAACATTGACAACGGCTACGGCGCGGCGGTGTCGGCGCATTTGATGTTGCGGCAGATAGGTAATAAGTAATGGGTAATGAGCGCACTTACTCATTACCCATTTCTTCTTACTCATTACTCATTTCTTCTTACTCATTACTGTCATACTAGGAGTACACGATGAAAACACTTTACTTCGATTGCATTGCCGGGGCCAGCGGCGATATGATTTTGGGCGCGTTGGTGGATGTGGGGTTGTCCCTCGAGACGCTGCGGGCGCGGTTAGACGCGCTGCATCTGGCCGATTTTGAGTTGACGGCGCGGCGGGTGGAGAAGATCGCGTTCATGGCGACGAAGGTGGATGTGATCGTCCACGATGACGTGCCGGAGCGCCATCTGGCGGACATCGTGCGCATCGTGGAAGAGAGCGACCTCGCGCCGGAGATCAAGGCGCGGGCCACAGCGATCTTCCAGAAGATGGGCGAGTCCGAGGCGCACATTCACGGCGCGTCGCTGGATCAGGTTCACCTGCACGAGCTGGGCGGCGTGGATACGATCGTGGACGTCGTCGGCGCGCTGGTGGGGCTGGACGCGCTGGGCGTCGAGCGCGTCGTCGCCTCGCCGGTGCCGCTGGGACGCGGCTTCATCCGGGGGGCGCACGGGCAGATTCCACTGCCCGCGCCGGCGACGGTGGCGCTGCTGCGCGGCGTCCCGGTCGTCGGCAGCCCGCTGGAGATGGAGACGGTCACGCCGACGGGGGCCGCGCTGCTGGCCGCGCTCGCCGACGACTTCGGCCCGCTCCCCGCGATGACGTTGGAGGCCGTGGGCTACGGCGCCGGCGCGCGCGATCTGCCGATTCCCAACGTGCTGCGGGTGTTGGTGGGGGAAAGTCCGAAGTCCGAAGTCCGCAGTCCACAGTCCGAAGTCCACAGTCACGATCACGCACATCCGCACACCCACGACCACGAACATTCGCACACCCACGATCTCGATCATCCGCATGAGCACGGCCACGACCATTCGCATGAGCACGACCACGAGCATCCACATAACCATGATTATGACCATTCCCACGAACATGACCACGACCATCCGCATACCCAC
>DAOUGD010000308.1:0-10715 GCA_034429475.1 Anaerolineae bacterium | reverse complement strand
AAGCCCTGTTTGTATTTTATTGCCCATAAAGAACTACGGAGAGGATGATGATACGCCGATTCAAATATGACGCCCTCTGGGGCGCGCTCTTGTTATTGCTGCCCCTGTTGCTTTTCGCCCCGGTGACGCTGGGCCGCCAGACCCTCCTTCCGGGCGATGCACTCTATCTGTTTGAACCCTATCGCTCCCTGCACGACACAGCCCCCACCCCCCAAAATCCACTCCTGTCCGATCTGGTGTTGGAAAATTACCCCTGGAAACGTTTCCTGGTCAACAGCGTTCAGGCGCGTGAACTGCCGCTGTGGGATCCCTACCTGTTCAGCGGACACCCTTTTCTGGCAAACGGCCAACACTCCGCGCTGTACCCGCTGACGTGGCTCTCGCTCCTGCTGCCCCTCCCCCGCGCATTTGGCGTCTTTATGACGCTGCAATTGGGACTGGCGGGCATTTCGATGTACCTCCTGGGGCGCACGCTCCATGCAAATCACCTGGGCGCCTTCCTGGCCGGCGTCGTCTTCCAGTTGAGCGGCTTCCTCGTCATCTCCGCCGTCCACCCGATGATCGTCGCCGCCGCCTCGTGGCTGCCGCTGCTCCTGGCGCTCGTGGACTTGACGGTGCGCCGCGCGCCGTTTTTTGGAACGCAGCGCGCGATGCTGCCCTGGGCGCTGCTCGGCGCCATCGCCCTGGGGCTGGAAATCCTGGCCGGGCACGCGGAAATCACCTACTTCACGCTGCTGGTGATGGGGATGTTCGCGGCGTGGCGGCTGGCGCACACCGCGCTCACGCAGCCGCGCGCGACCTGGCGCAGCGATGTGCTCAGCCCGGCCATCGGCCTGTTCATCATGGTCGGTCTGGGACTGGCGTTGGGCGCGGTGCAACTGCTTCCGCTCTACGAGGTCGTGCAGACCAGCTTCCGCCAGGGCGCGGTGACGCTGAGCGACGTGCTCGGCTGGGCCTACCCCAAGCGGCGGCTCATCACCTTTCTCGTCCCCAACTTCTTCGGCAACCCCACCCACCGCGCGATGCACGACGTGTTCACCGGCGCGACCGTGCAGGCCGCCGTCAACGCCCACGGCCAACCCATCAGCGCATTCGACTGGGGCATCAAGAACTACGTTGAAGGCGCGGCCTATCTGGGCATCCTGCCGCTATTCCTAGCTGCCATCGCCATCCTCAGACCGCCGAAAACGCGAATCAGCGGATCAGCGGATCGGCGAATCAGCGAGAAAACGGAAAAGCGAGTAAACGGCTCAGCCCTCAGTCCTCAGTCCTCAGTCCTCAGCACTCAGCACTCAGCACTCAGCACTTCCTACAAAATCAAACAATGGCTTTCGCACCCCTACGTCCCCTTTTTCACCTTCCTCTCCCTGTTCTCACTCGGCTGCATCTTCGGCACGCCGGTGTACGCGCTGGTCTACGCGCTACCCTTCCTGAACCAATCGCACTCGCCGTTCCGCTGGGTCTTCCCGTTGACGGTGGCGCTGGCCGCGCTGGCCGCGCTGGGCGCGACGACCGTAGCGGACTATCGGCGCACGCATGGGCCGGAAGGGGAGAGGGGGAGAGAGGGAGAGGGGGAGACGCGAATTACGAATGACGAATTACGAATGACGAAGCACATTCCCCGCTGGCTGATGTTCAACACGTCTACCAACGCCGTCAGCCTTGTCGCGGTGGCGGCGCTGTGGATGGGGTTGCTGCTGCTGGCCGGGTTGTGGCTCTCGCGGCTGCTGTTCGGACCGATTGAGCCGCTGGTGGCGCGCGTGTTCCTGGCGCTGGCGCGAGCGCCGGAGGCGTTCCCCGACCATCGCGCCTTCTATTCGTACCTCTTCCCCTGGATTCAGACGGCGGCGCTGCTGTTGATCGGGGCGGGCTGCGTGCTGCGCGTCTCGCGCTGCCCCATCTACCTGCCCCGCCGCCTGGGACACCGTCCGGTCTGGGAAGTGATGGCGGTCGCGCTGCTCGTGCTGGATTTGGTCAGTTTCAGCGCGGGCTTCAACCCGGCCACCGACCCGGCGCTGCTGACCGCCGAACCGCCGTCCATCGCTTTCCTCAAGCAACAACCCGGCCTGTGGCGCTTCTCCACCTTCGCTCCCCACGGACAAAACACCCTCAGCGCCAACGCCGGGATGATCCACGACCTCCAGGATGTGCGCGGCTACGACAGCCTGTTCACGGCGCAGTATGTGCGCTACATGAACTGGATCGAACCGCAGGGCGGGCTGCCCTACAACCGCATCGCGCCGTTCACGCAATTCTCCAGCCTCGACAGCCCGCTGACCGACCTGCTCACCGTCAAATACATCGTCACCGAGGAAGAAATCCCCCTGCCGAAATACCGCCAGGTCTACCAGGATAAGGCCGTCCGCATCTACGAAAACCTGGGGGTGATGCCGCGCGCCTTCACCCTACCGCAAAGCGCCACCCTGGTCGTGGCGGATGTAGAGGCGGTGGGGACGGCGATCCAGACTTACGATCCCCGCTTCTACGCCATTGTAGAAGCCGACCAGGTCGCCGCCAACGCGCAGCCGGCGACGCCGGAACCGGCTACGGCGCAAGCACAGCCGGTCGTTTCGTACACGGCCAACGAGGTCCTGATTGACGTCACGGTAGACGGCCCCGCGTGGTTGATCCTCGCCGACGCCTACTTCCCCGGCTGGAAAGCCTTCACGCGGCCCCCCGGCGCGGGCGAAGACGCCGAGACCGAAGCGCCCATCGTGCGCATCGCCGGGAACTTCCGGGGCGTCCGGCTGGAAGAGAGCGCGACGGTGCGCTTCAAGTACAGCCCTAACAGCGTCAAAATCGGCGCGTTCACCTCCTTCCTGGGGGGGATGACGTTGCTTTTCTGCGCCGTGCTGTGGCTCTGGCGGCGCGTCTACCGCGAAGACGCCGGCGCGAGCACCGTGCAGCGCGTCGCCAAAAACAGCCTCGCGCCCATCGCGCTGACGATGTTCAACCGCGTGATGGAATTCGCCTTCGCCGCCCTGATGCTGCGCATCCTCGGCCCGGCCAACGCCGGCGATTATTACCTGGCGGGCAACGTCTTCATCTGGTTCGAGATCATCACCAACTTCGGGCTGGACGCTTACCTGACCCGCGAGGTCGCCCGCCACCGGGAGCAGGCCAATCGCTACTTCTTCAACACCACGGTGCTCCGCCTGTTCTTGAGCGTGCTGGGCATCACCCTGCTCGTTGGCTTCATCGTGACGCGCCAGACGCTCGTCGCGCAACTCACCGGCCCGGCCTCGACGCAGGCCATGATCGCGCTGGCGCTCCTCTACGTGGGCCTCGTCCCCGGCTCCATTTCCAAAGGGCTGACCTCGCTGTTTTACGCCTACGAGAAGGCCGAGTACCCCGCCGCCATCACCACGCTCACCACGCTGCTCAAAGTGACGGTGCAGACGCTCGTGCTGCTGAGCGGCGGCGGCATCATCGGCCTGGCGGGGGCGGCGGTGGGCATCAACATGGTGACGCTGGCGATTTTGGGGACGCTGGCCCTGCGCCTGTGCTTCAAGCCGCGCTGGGAGCCGGTGCGCGCCCTCCGCCGCGAGATGCTCCAGGTCTCCTGGCCGCTGATGGTGAATCACTTCCTGGCGACGATCTTCTTCAAAGTGGACGTGTTCCTGGTGGAAGCCATCCGGGGCAGCACTATTTTGGGCTATTACAGCATCGGCTACAAGTTTCTGGACACCCTCAACGCCATCCCCGCGATGTTCACCCTGGCGATCTTCCCGGTCATCTCGCGGCAGGCCAAAGAATCCCCGGCGGACTTCCTCCGCTTCTACCGCCTGGGCGCGAAAATTCTGATCGCGCTGGCGGCCCCGGCGGCCGTGCTGGCGACCCTCGCCGCGCGCGAGATGGTGCTGGTGCTAGGCGGCCCGGAATATCTGCCCGACGCGATGATCGCGCTACGCCTGATGAGCTGGTCGCTCGTCTTCGGCTGGTTCAACAGTCTGACGCAGTACGTGCTCATCGCCCTGGATCAGCAGCGCTATCTCACCCGCGCCTACGCCTGGGGCGTGGGCTTCACCTTGATCGCCAACCTGCTGCTGATCCCGCGCTTCAGCTATCAGGCCTCCGCCCTCCTCCACATCTTCTCGGAACTGGCGCTGCTGATCCCGTTTGCGTGGGGCGTGCAGCGGCAATTGGGGCGGGTGGGCTGGCGGGACATCGCCGGCAAGCCGCTGGCCGCGACGCTGGTGATGATCGCAGTGGCCCTGGCGCTCTCCCCGTTGGGACGCCTGCCGGCGTTCTGCGGCGCGCTCGTCGCCTATCCCCTGGCGGCGTGGCGACTGGGTCTGCTGGCGCCGGAAGAACGCGCGCTACTCGCCCCCCTGCTCCGGCGCGGCAAGGCGTGATTGTTTGCCGGGGCGGGCAAGGTATAATGGACACCATAAAATCCGTTAAATTCCGTTGAATCCGTTGACGCATTTTTAGGAGACAAGAATGGAACCGTCGCAAGTCGAACAAATGCTCCGCTGGCTGGATGAGGAGCGGAAACGTGACAAATTGCTCATCTCGGCGCTACAAGAGCGTCTGGAACAGCAGCTTCAAACGATTGAAGGGCAGTCAGTAGACCTCGAACGGATGCACCACGACCTGGTGGAGCTGCGCACGCAGGTGCGCCGCAACGAAGAGCTTCCGGCCATGATTGAGAAAGCCTACCGGGACCTGAATCACACGCTGGAAGAGTTCAAGTTGGCGACCCGCCGGGAACGCCAGGAAAGCGAGCAAATGCGCCGCGCAGAAATGGAAGCCATCAACGAACAATTAACCGAACTGGATCAGAAAATGCGCCCCTTGCTGCGGCTGGACGAACCGTTGAAAGCCCGCGAGGCCGGGGAACAGCGGCTCCAGGGCCAACTCCAGACGGTCGCCAACAGCATCGCCGACCTGACCAAACGCACCGACGACCGCCTGCAATCCATCGTCTACCTGGAAGAGCAGCGCCGCGCCGACACACGCCGCGTCGGCGCCCTCGAAGGCGAAATGCCGCCCCTCCGCAAAAGCCTGGACGAATTAGCCATCAAACTCACGCGCCTGGAAGACAGCATCCGCAAAATTCCCACCCGCGTGGACGAGGCCGTCCAGATCGCCAAATCTTACGATCCCCGCATTGAGGAACTGCGCGTCGCCGACTTCCAGCGGGAGCAGCGCGTCAAGCAATTCCTGGACCAGGCCGAGCGCGTCAACGCCGAAGTCGTGCGCCTGGTGGAGCAAACGCAAAAGTACGCCTTGCTCTACAACCAGAACAAACAATCCCTCGATGCGCTGGACGCCTTCCAGGGACGCATCGAAAAGCGCCAAAACGAAATTGCGGAAATGCAGCGCATCACCGAGGAACGTCTCCGTCGGCAATGGGAAGAATGGCAGGCCACCTTTGCGCGCGATTGGCAAAAGCGCCAGGTATCGGAGGAAGACCGCTGGCGGCGCCAGGACCTCGCCACGCAAAAAAGCATGGAACACATGGCGGTCCTGGATGAGCAAGTGGAACTCTACTACCGGGAAATTGTGGCTTTATGGGAAGAACTGCGCGCAGCGGTGGAACGTTGGCACAAAGCCGTCCAGGAAGTAAGCACCGCCAACCACGAACTCCCGGCGCAACGCCTCAAAGAACTACGCCGCTTCGCCGAAGAAAAACACAAGGAACTGCTATAAAAAATTCCGAATAGCGAATAGCAAATTACGAAGGCGACGCAGCTTCTGCGTCGCCTTCATAACCTCCATCAATCATTCGTAATTCGCTATTTGCTATTTGCTATTCGCTATTCGCTATTTGCTATTTACTATTTGCTATTTGCTATTCGCTATTCGCTATTCGCCATTCGCTATTCGCCACTCCCCGCCCACCATCACGCGGCGAACGCACGTCGCCAACAGCGCTTCCGGCGGCTCGGCGAAGATGTCCCGATCCAGCACCAACAAATCGGCGTGATAACCGGGTGTCAGCAGCCCCAGCCGCGATTCCAGCCCGGCGGCGTAGGCCGCGCCCCACGTATAGGCGCGCACCGCTTCGGCCAGCGTGAGCCGCTGCTCTGGATACCAACCCTCCGGACCGGGCGCGCCATCCTCGCGGCGGCGCGTGACGGCAGCGTACAGCGCCAGGAACGGATCGAAAACCTCAATCGGCGCGTCCGAGCCGAAGGCCAGCACCGCGCCGCCCTCCGCCAGCGACCGCCACAGATAGGTGTACGCACCGCGCTCCCCCAGATAGCGTTCCACCGTCTCCATATCGTGCGGCTCGTGGATGGGTTGCATGGACGCCACGATGCCCGCCCGCCCCAGACGCGGCTGATCCTCAGGCAGGATGTGCTGCACATGCTCAATGCGGTGGCGCAGGTGCAGGTTGAGCGGACGCGCCGCCTCCAACGCCTCCAACACCACCCGGTTGGCCCGGTCGCCGATGGCGTGAATCGCCAGGGCAATGCCATTTTCCGCCGCCTGCCGCGCAAGCTCGCGCAGTTCCTCCGGCGGCAGCGTGAGCATCCCCACGTTGTCCGGCTCGCCAGCGTAAGGCGCGAACATCGCCCCGGTGCGCGCCCCCAGCGCGCCGTCGGCAAAGAGCTTGAGGCCGCCGAAGTGCAACCAGTCGTCGCCCATGCCGCTGCGCAGGCCTACCGCCAACGCGCCCGCCAACGCTTCCTGCCGCACGTACTTAACCACGCGGATGCGTTGCCGCCCCTGCCGCCGCAATTCCTGGATCGCCGCCAGCGATGGGCTGCCATCCACGTCATGCACCCCCGTCAGACCGGCGGCCAGCAGGTGATCCTGCGCCGCGTCCAGCGCCTCCACCACCTCCGGGAGCGTCGGCGCGGGAATGGCCGACTGAATGAGGCGCTCCGCATTCTCAAAGAACATCCCGTCCGGCGTTCCGTCGGCGCTGCGGCCCACTTTGCCGCCCGGCGGATCGGGCGTGGCCGCCGTGACGCCGGCCGCGCGCATGGCCGCCGTGTTCGCCGCCAGCGCGTGCGCGCTCTTGGCGATGAGCGCCACCGGATGCGACGGCGCAACGCGATCCAGTTCCGCCGCCGTTGGGAAGCGCCGGTCATCCCACCCATTTTGATCCCACCCCCGGCCTAGAATCCACGCGCCCGGCGGCGTGACAGCGGCTCGCGCCGCCACCTGCGTCAGCAAGTCGGCGCGGGAAACGTCGCGCAGTGGCAATTCGCGCAGGCTGAGCGCGTACCACATCAAGTGAATGTGCGCGTCCGTCAGGCCGGGGAGGACCAACGCGCCGCCCAAATCCTCAGCAACGGCGCCGGGTGCGTCGAGCCAGGAGAGCGCAGCGGCGTCCAGCCCGGCCACCTTGCCATCCACAACGGCGAGCGCCTGCGCCCAGGGCTGCGCCGGGTCGCCGGTGTAAATGTGTGCGTGGCGTAACACAACAATCTTCATAGACACCCCCAAAAAGAGGCAAGACGCAAGAGACAAGAATCCTGCCTCCTGCGTCTTGCTTCCTGCCTCTTGCTACCCTACCCCCAGCACCTTCGCCAGCCAGTCAATGCCATAATGCCCGGCCCAGGCGAAGACAATCGCCTTGATGGTTTTGGCGCTCCAGGTTGCCAGATAGAAGCGCCAGATTGGCATCCCTGTGGCGCCGGCGGCCATGCCGGCCATGTCGAACAGGGGCATGGGCACGATCCCCATCAAAAAGATGACCAGCTCGCCGTATTTCCGCACCCACGCCTCGATCCGGGGATAGATTTTCCAGCGGTCCACCAGGTCTTCGACGGCGTAACCGGCGAGGTAGCCCCACAGTTCGCCCAGGGAGTCGCCGAATCCGGCGCACAGCCCGATCCACCAGGGGACAAACAGCGAGCCCATGGTGAAGGTGAACGCCAGATGCGGAATCGGCAGCAACACGGTCGTGCTGCCGATCCAGGCCATCAGGAACGCGCCCAGGTAGCCCAGGCCGCTGAGCCGCTCAAAGGTGATTTGGTCGCGGTTCAGGGCGATGTAGCCGGTAAAACCGACAAAGACCACCACAATGAGAACCCGCAGAATGACGATGAAACGTTTCTGCGCGGGGGTCTTTTCTCGCCGGGGCCGCGTCGGAGCTTGCTGGTCGCTCATCTAGCGTTACGACAGTGCGGGCAATGGCGCGCCCAGGCGAATCACGGTGGCCGTCCCCGCCAACCCGCGCGTGACGTTGCAACTGTCCACCACCAATCCCGTCTGCGCCAGGATGCGGGCATAATCCACCGTGTGATGCCCGGTAACGATGACCACGGCGTCGGTTTCCGCCAGTTCCGCGTCGGTCAGTGGCGCCGAGTCCAGGGTCAGTTCGACGGGGCAGAAGACATTGCCGCCGATGGTGAACCGGGGCACAAAGGGGTCGTGGTAATGCACCACCGCGCCGCGCGCCAACAACAGTTCGAGCACGCGCTGCGCCGGCGTATCGCGGGAGTCGCTGATGTCGGGTTTGAAGGCGACGCCCAGCACCAGCGTCCGCGCACCGCGCAAGGGCTTGCCAACCATGCTCAAACCGCGCGTCGTCAGGTCTACGACGTGATAGGGCATCGCCTCGTTGGTTTCCGCCGCCAGCTCGATGAAGCGCGTGTAGAAATCGTACTCACGGGCCTTCCAGAGCAGGTAGTAGGGATCAATGGGGATGCAGTGGCCCCCAACCCCCGGCCCCGGCTTGAAGGACATGAACCCAAACGGCTTGGTCTTGGCCGCCTCGATGACTTCCCAGAAGTCAATGTCCATCCGCTCCGCCAACTGCGCGATCTCGTTGACCAGGGCGATGTTGACGGCGCGGAAGGTGTTCTCCAGCAGCTTGGTCAGTTCGGCGGCGGCGGGCGACGAGACTTCGTGCACCGGCGCGCCCATCTGCCGCAGCAGCGCGGCGGCGACGGTGGTGGCCTCCGGCGTCAGGCCGCCCACCACTTTGGGGGTGTTGTACGCGCTCCACTTTTGGTTGCCGGGATCAATCCGCTCCGGCGAGAAAGCCAGATAAAACTCGTCCTGAGCCGCGTGCAGCCCGCTCACTTTTTCCAGGATCGGCTGGCACACCTCAGTCGTCGTGCCGGGGTAGGTGGTGGATTGCAGCACCACCAATTGGCCGGGCCGCAGGTGCGGCGCAATGCCCTCCGTGGCGCTGATGATATAGCTCAAATCCGGCGTGCGCTGGATGGTGTAGGGCGTCGGCACACAGATGAAGACCGCGTCGCACTCGCGCAGGACGGCATAGTCGCCGGTCGCGCGCAGGCGGCCCGCCGCAAGGTGCGGCGCCAGTTCCGTATCCGCCACATCTTCGATGTAGCTGTGGCCCGCGTTGAGCGCAGCGACCTTCTCCGCATTAACCTCAATGCCGATGGCCGTGAAACCGGCCTTCGCAAACGCCAGCGCCAACGGCAGTCCCACGTAGCCCATGCCGATGATCGCCACCTGGGCGGTGCGATGCGTGATCTTGTCCGAAAGTGAAGAATTCATAGTGCCTCCTCAAAAAAGTCTGATAGTCGTCAGTCGTGTAGTCGTATAGTCAAAAAAAGCGTGTGTTTTCGCGGACGGTTCCCCGTCCGCGAAAACACACCTTTCATTAAGCCTTCAACCGTTGCGTCAACAAGGCCAGCTTCGGCTCGACTTCGTACCAACTGATTTCCGATAAGCCGAGTTTGTGACGCAGGTCTTCCCGATCCATGCCCTCGTTGAAGTCGCGGGCGGCGCACGTCCAGCGCAGCATTTCGAAGGTCAGCCGCAATATCTCGGCCTGGCGGGCCACGTCGGTCAACACATACTCCAGGTTGCGCGCGGTGCAGGGGAAAAGGAATTGCTGCGGTTGCTGCTGATCCAGGTATTCCTGCAACACCGCCGGCCACCACGTCGGCAGCGCAATGCGACGCTCCTTGTGACGGCGGTTGCTCTGCTTGTAGCGCACCCACAGCGCCGGATTGGCCGCGTCCAGTTCCAGGTGGTTGAGCTGCAAGGCGACGCACTCGCTCTTTTTGATGCCGGTGTGCAAAATCAGCGTGAGTAGCAGATGGGGGCGCGCATCCGGCTTGCGATTCTGACCGCCCTGCCGCAGGGATTGCGTCACCGCCAGCGCCGCCTCAAGCTGCGCGTCGTTGAGGATGTCGGCCAACGGCGCGGTAATCGAATGGTGAATCAGGGGCGCCGCCACGTCTTTGGGCAGATACTCCATCTCCGCCAGCCACCCGAAAAACACCTTGAGCGTGGTGATCCGCCGTTCCAACGTCTTGGGGCTACACGAAACGCGGCGCGGCCCCTCCATCCACTTGAGAAAGGCATTGAGGGTAGCGGGTGAAATCTCGCCGAGAGGCTTGACCGGGGTAAGGTACTCCGCCAGGATTTGCAGATCAAGGCGAAACGCCTGCTGCGTGTTCTCCGTAAAGCCGCGTCGCTGCATATAACTCTCAAATTCGCCGAGCGCCCGGCTCAACGGCGAGCGCGGCGTCAACAGCGGCGGCGGGGAGGCCGGTGCCGGCTTAACCTCCGGCGTCGGCGCCTCAAACAGCGGCAACTGCTCTGAAGTGTCCATCATAGGCCCCATTATATACAGATTGATGAAACGTAAAACGTGAAACGTAATGACTTCACTGTGAAAGCCTTACGTTTTACGTTTTGCGTTGTAAGGGCTTGTAAAATCGTACCCCCTGTAGTCTTGTAAAATCGTACCTTTACAGTCTCACAATATCGTACCCTTTGCGGAGGCTACCCCAGGCATGGCAAGGAGAGTTGCAGGGGTGCTGGGGGCG
>DAOUGD010000307.1:0-10701 GCA_034429475.1 Anaerolineae bacterium | reverse complement strand
GGAGGGGGAGGGGGAGAGAGGGAGACAAGGTGACAAGGTGATTCGCTCACTCGCTTTCTCGCTCACTCGCTGATCCGCTGATCCGCTGATCCGCTGATCCGCAATTCGTAATTCGCAATTCGCTATTCGCTATTCGCAATTCGCTATTCGGAGGATATCATGACCGCATTTCTAAACCATTTCGCTTTTGAATTTAAGACCGGGCTGCGTAACTCATCGTTAGTGTTTCTTAACTATCTGTTCCCGTTGGGATTTTACGCGCTGATGGGCGTGGTGATGACCCAGATCAATCCGATGTTCAAAGACTCGATGCTCCCAGCGATGGTGATCTTCACCATCGTGGCGAGCGCGCTGCTGGGGCTGCCCAGCCCGCTGGTAGAGGCGCGGGAAGCCGGCATCTACCGCAGCTTCAAAATCAACGGCGTGCCGGCGGTGTCCATCATCGCCATCCCCACGCTGACGACGATGTTTCACGGGCTGATCGCCGCGACGCTGATTGCGCTCACCTGCGGGCCGCTGTTCGGCGGCGCGACGCCCACGAACTGGGCAGCCCTCGTGGGGTTGTCCGTGGTGATGGCGTTCACGTGCAACGCCCTCGGCGCGCTCATCGGCGTGGTCAGCAAGGACAGCCGGATGACCGTGATTCTGGCGCAACTGATTTTCCTGCCCTCCATGCTCATCGGCGGGCTGATGATGCCCCTGAGCGTCCTGCCCGAATCGGTGCGCCCATTCGCGAGCCTGCTGCCCACCGCCCACGCGATGCAGGCCTTCGAGGGGCTGGCTTACGGGCGCGAGACGCTCTTCAACCCGACGGCGTCGGCTCTCGTCCTGCTCGCCAGCGGCCTGATCGCCTTCGGCCTGGCGATCTACCTCTTCAACTGGGACAGCCGCAACCAGGCCCGGCGCGGCCACCCGCTGATGGGGCTGCTGGCGCTGGCGCCATACGTGGTGGGGATGCTGATCAAGTAACGGTTGCGGATCGTGGCACGATGGGATCGTTGACGATGCCGCTGTGCTCGTCGGTGGTGTCATTAGGTGAATTCAACAACACGTCAATGACCCGCATCTTTCGTCGTCAAGGCTGGGGATTCGCCAAGTCTCGTGCAAAGCAGGAGGGCGAGGCCCATCAGCACGATGAGCACAATCAGGGAAGACATCATCGAACCGGTTTCCAGGGACTTGGACATATCCATCCCAAAGATGAAAATGATCCCTGAAATTTGGCCGATAAGCAGAAGCAGTCCGTTGGAGGTGCCTTCTGGGGCCGGATAGGTAATTTCAGCGCCATATTGGAATCCAATGGGGCCGGCGCTAAGCAAAAAGAAACCCAGTATAGCGGCTGAGACGAGTAGGAGCCAGTAGCTGGTGGCATAGGTCAGGCCTGCAAGGCCCACTGTGGCTCCGACAACGGAAAGACTCAAGAATGGAATCCTTCTTCGAAAGCGGTCGGAGAGCAACGGTAGAACCACTGCGCCGATAATGCCGCCAACAACCATCAAGCCGCCAATAATTCCGGCCTGGGTACTCGAAAATCCCCTGGGACTGACAATGTTTTCGATCCAGGTGGTAACGCCGTTGAATGTCCCAAGGCCCACGAAGAAAATCAGCATCAGAAGGATAAAATCTTTTTGGTGCAAGATTTGCTTGAGACCATCAAAAACCAGGGAACGTGCTTCCTGGCCCGGCAGACATAGCGGCGTCAGGGGGCGTTCCTTGGCCGCGCCGAAAAAGACCAGGGCCGCGAGTGCGGCGCTAATCCCGTAGGCTATGAGCATCTTCTCAATACTGGATTGGAGCACCAGGTAAGGAGTCAGGGCCATCCCTATGACAATCCCCAGATACATCGCCAATGACCCCAGCCCCGCCGCGGTGGCCCGCTCCTGCATAGGGAACCACCGGGCTGCCACTGTAGTAATAGCGTTGAGGATAAACGGCTGCCCGACCGCAATCCCTATTTGCGAGATAAGTACCAGGGTATAGTTTCCCGCTGCCAGCCCTCGAGACAAGCCAAAAACGCCCGTCAGCACCGCGCCTATCCCCACAGCGACACGGATTCCATACGTATCAATGACCCATGAGGCAGGAATCGAGACGACGATGTACACAATCATAAAACTCATGGACAAGAGGCCGATACTGAGGTCTGAAACCCCATAATACGCAGCGGCGCTGCTGGTGATCGGAGCAAAAGTAATCCACAAGAGTTGATTAACGAGCACAACTAACATAAACGCAATAAGCACAATCCAGCGATAACTGTAGACCTTGAAGCTGACTTGTTCCATCGTACGAAGACCTCCCTTGAAAATACAAGACTGTTTCACGCAAAGACGCAAAGACGCAAAGTAAAGAACTTGGCGGGCTTGGCGCCTTGGCGTGAAATTTTCATCCAACCGCTGGTGAACGCCAGGCGTTAATGAGAAATTCCTCTGTCAATAACATGGATAGACAGGATTCGCAGGATAGATTCCCAAAAATCCTGTCCATCCTGTCCATCCATGTGAAAATTTTCATTGCCGGGGCTGTGCCGTAGGTTCGGTCACACTCCTTGGGCTAATGGGGACGTTTAGTTTGCTGATAGCCATTGCGATTTTGTAAAAGCCGCCCCCCGAACCCTTATGAGTATAGGAAGGTTGTAGGGGGAGTCAAATGAAAGGTCGCCGGAAAGGCTTCCTGTGAATAATGGGGGGCGATGATTCTCCCGCGCCGCTTTCGGTGTATACTTCGGGTTGTGGGTTGTGAGTTATGGGTTTTGGATTGAGGGTTGTGAGTTGAGAGTTGTGGGAATATCCCATAACCCACAACCCGGAACCCAGAACCCAAAACAAAGGGGGAAATTTATGGCAAAACGTTTATCCGTGATTGATGTGGATCGCTGCGTCGGCTGCCAGGCGTGCATGTTCGCTTGCGCGCGGCGGGTGGGTGAGGGGGGATTGGAAGCCTCCTGCATTCACGTCCATTCGGCGGGCGGCATCCGCAAGGGCTTTGTCGTCGTCGTGTGCCGCGCGTGCCCCGATCCACCCTGCGCCCGCTCCTGTCCCACCGACGCGCTCACGCCCCGCGAAGGCGGCGGCGTCAAATTCAAGCCCAACCTCTGCGTCAGTTGCAAAAACTGTGTGGAAGCGTGTCCCTTCGGCGCGGCACTGTGGGATGAGACCCAGCACAAGCCGCAAATCTGCGTCTACTGCGGGTATTGCGCGGATTATTGCCCGTATGATGTGATTGCGTTGGAAGAGGTTTAGGGTTGTGAGTTATGGGTTGTGGGTTTAGAGTTGTGGGTTGTGGGTTGTGGGAGGTGAGCCGTGGGGAAAGCGGGGAAGATTGAGAAGTTTGAAGATATTCTGGGATGGCAGAGTGGGCGCGAGGTATGTAAGTTAGTCTATCAACTGACAAAAATGGCGCCATTCAGCCGAGATTACGGACTGCGCGATCAGATGCAACGGGCAGCCGTTTCTATTATCTCCAACATTGCGGAAGGCTACGAAAGCCAGAACAATCGCACCTTCATTCGTTATCTTTTCATCGCCAAAGGCTCGGCGGCAGAAGTGCGCGCCCAAGCCTACATAGCTCTTGACCAAGGTTACATCACTAAAGAACAATTCGATACTCTCTACACCCTCACCGACCAAACCAGCCGTCGTATCCGAGGACTCGTCACTTTCCTCGAACAACACCCCGACGGCCCCATCACCTTACCTTCACAACCGCCAACCCACAACCCATAACCCACAACCCATAACCCACAACCCACAACCCATAACCCACAACCCATAACCCATAACCCACAACCCCAAGGAGGCTACGATGCTAAACAACGATCCCTTGAAACGAGTTCTTTACATTGACCTCTCCCGCCGCAAGTTTGAGGTGCAGGAGCGGCCGGACTTATTCGACGAATGTCTGGGCGGCACGGGCGCGGGGATTCGCCTGTTGGAAGAGGAATGTCCTGCCGGGGCGGATCCGCTGGGGCCGGAAAACCCCATCATCTTCACCGTCGGGCCGCTGGTGGGATTGTATCCGCTTGCGTCCAAGACGGTGGCGATGTTCAAATCGCCGCACACGGGCAACCTGGGCGAGAGCCATGCCGGAGGGCGCAGCGCGGTCTCGATCCGGCTGGCGGGCTACGGCGCGGTAGTGATTCGCGGCGCGAGCGCGGGGCCGGTGTACCTGGTCATTGACGAGCACGGCGCGCAGTTCCGCGACGCTTCGGCGCTCTGGGGGACGCGTAGCAGTTACACCACCGGCTCGGTGCTGCGCACCCGCGAGGGCGGCAGCGGCGCGCGCTCCATCATGCGCATCGGGCGCGCCGGCGAAAAACAGGTCAGCTACGCCTGCGTCATCACCGAGACGTACCGGCACTTCGGGCGACTCGGATTGGGCGCGGTCTTCGGCAGCAAGCAACTCAAGGCTATCGTGATAGAAGGTCAACGCAGCCTGCCGGTGGCCGACCGCAAGGCTTTCCGCGCCACCTACGACGCCATCTTCAAGGCCGCCACGCAATCCCCATTGATGAAGAAATATCACGAACTCGGCACGCCCATTAACGTCATCCCGCTGGACGCCATCGGCGGGTTGCCGACGCGCAACCTGCAAGCCGGGCGCTTTGAGGGCGCGGAGGCCATCTCCGGCGAGGCGCTGGCCGAGCATTATCTGGGGCGGCGCGTGGCGTGCGCCCATTGCCCCGTCGCCTGCGTCCACCTGGCCGCGCTGCGCATCCCCTACCCCAACGACCCGTACTTCTACAAAACGCTGATGCTCGGCTACGACCACGAGCCGATTTTCGCCACGGGAAGCATGTTGGGCCTGGCTGACGTCCCCGGCATGTTGCAGGTGATGGACGAAATCGAAGTGCAGGGCCTCGACGTGATGAGTGCGGGCGTGGCGCTGGCCTGGGCCACGGAGGCAATGGAACGCGGCCTCATCACACCGGCGGACACGGACGGGCTGCCGCTAGCCTTCGGCGACGCCGCCCCTTACATCGAGGCGGTCAAGCGTATCGTCAGCCAGCCGACGGACTTCTACCGCACGCTGGCGCGGGGCGCGGAGCACGCGGCGACGGTCTACGGCGGACTGGATTTCGCACTCACCTTCGGCGGCAACGAGATGCCCGGCTACCACACCGGCCCGGCGTGCCACGTCGGCTGGCTGGCGGGGGCGCGGCACAGCCACCTCGACAACGCCGGGTACAGCCTCGACCAGGCCGCCGCCAAGAAAGGGCAGGCGCTCACGCCGGAAGGCGTCGCCGAGTCGCTGGTGACGGAGGAACGCTGGCGGCAGGTGCTCACCAGCCTCGTCGTGTGTCTCTTCGCGCGCGGCGTCTACGACCGCGAGACGACGCTGGGCGCGCTCGCCGTCGCCGGCTTCGACCGGACCGCTGCCGACCTCGACCGGCTCGGTGCGGAGACGTTGCGGCGCAAAGTCGCCTTCAAGCAGCGCGAGGGCTTCGACTTCGGCGCGTTGCGCATCCCGGCGCGCATCACCGAGACGCCGGCGCCTGCCGGCCCGTTTGATGAAGCGTTTGTGAAAGCGGCTCTGGCGGAGTATGCCCAACGAGTATGAAGCGTGAAGACGTGAGGCATGAAAGGGGAATTCTATGATCGGTGGCACCACCGTTGAAAAAGCGATGCTATATGAGAAATATCGGCTCCCCTATGCCAATGAGGCGGTAGATGATCTTCTTGGACACATGGGGGAAGTTCGAGTTGTCGCCGACATAGGCGCCGGTACGGGGCAATTGGCGAGATTATTTGCGGATAGATGCGCCAGGGTCTACGCCATAGAACCAGACCCCGCAATGCGGGAGGTGGCCTCTGCATCGTTGGCAAGTCTTGCCTCGATTGAAATCCTGGCTGGTTTTGCCGAGCAGACGACCCTGGCTGAAGACAGCGTTGACCTCATCGTCATAGGAAATGCTTTTCATCGCTTCAAACCAGAAGCCTGTCAAGAATTACGTCGTATCCTTAAAAAGCCAGGGTGGATCGCCCTGTTTACCTATGCTTTCACAAACCAGGCTTTTACGGAAACGCTCTTTTCCAAGCTGGCTACATTGAAAAGTATGACCAGCAAGATGGAACAGTCTTGGCACAGAACGCCGGTACAAAATCTGTTTGGGGAGGGTCAACTCCATACTTTGCGTTATCGCCAATCGCATACGGAAGATTGGACGGCGTTTTTTGGCGCTGCCTGTTCAGGGATAGAAGCCCCCACTTGTAGTGATCAGGATTTTGTAGAATTTGAGGCGCTCAATCGCCAGGTTTTCGATGCCTTCGCGGTGGATGGCAAAATCCAGATTGATTATGAGACCCAGGTATCGTTTGGGCAACCCCTATGCCCATAGTAATCTATAGGTCACATTATTCAGTGTGCGAAGGGGTGCTTCGCTTTTGGTGAGTAATTGCCCGCATCGGAGGTGTTTTCATGGATCGAATCGTTTATCCGTTTCAGCGGACGTCTTTACAAACGATGCAGATGGTCTACGGCATCCTGATACTCGCCTTTGCCTTTCCCCTTATCTGCATCATGTCCTTTGGCAGTGTCCTGACGCTGATGGCTGTTTCCCAGCCGTGGAATATTTTCCCCCAGGGCGATCTGTTGCTGGCGGTGGTTTGTGTGACCAGCGCGTGCGGCGTCGGACCGCTGCTTTGTATGGGGGGCGTTGTGTATATCGGCATCGGCGCGATTCCTCAAGAAGCGGTGTTGACTTCCGAGACCTTCACTTTTGGATTTCGCGGCTGGACGAAGACATTGCAGTTGGCCGAAATCGTCAGGGTCTCTTCATCTTTCAGGCGGCGGCAACATTATGCCTGGAAAGTGACCCTCGAGGATGTCCATCACCGGCGGGTACAAATCTTGATTCCCAGGACGTGGAATCCATCCAAAGCCGCCGACGGCATCTTCGACTACCCCGCCATTTTTCGCGCGCTTGGACAAAATTTGCCAGCCACGGTTGGCAAAGGGGCCTTTGATTATCGCGCCATCTTTCGCGATCTCTTGCAACGGCTGCCCGCTACCGCTATGGTAGACGAAGCCGTGAGGAGTTTCGTCGCTACCGGCGATTTCTCTTTGAGCTGAGATGGAAAAAATCACTTTTTCTATTCGACCTATCGCCAATCACGAACTGCCGGCGTTGTTGGAGTTGTATGGTCACATGCACGCCAACGACGATCCGCTGCCCGACGAGCCAACGGTGCGCCAGGTGTGGGATGTGCTGCTGACCGATCCCAAGCTCCACGTCCTCGTCGCCGAGAGGGATAGCAAGTTGCTTGCGTCGTGCATCCTCGTCATCGTGCCGAATCTGACGCGCGGTGCGCGGCCCTACGGCCTGATCGAAAACGTCGTCACCCACCGCGACTATCGCCGGCAGGGCATCGGGACGTGGCTGTTGCAGCACGCGCTCGATCTGGCGTGGGCGCAGCGCTGTTACAAGGTGATGCTGCTCACGGGCCGCAAAGACGAGGGCGTGTTCCGCTTCTACGAGGGCGTGGGCTTCCAGCGCGGCGTGAAAACGGGCTTCATCGCCTATCCGCCGGAGAAGTAGAGGAACCGGATGAAGACGATGAGCTTGGTCGCACTCATACTCACCATCCTCCTGTCAGCCTGTAGCACGACGACACTGCCTGAACCACTCGTCGCGCACGAAGTGGGTCAGGTCGTCGCAGAGGAAGATGTATTTGGCACCTTCTTCACCTATGTGGCAAAGACCGCCCCAGAACAACTGGAAATCTTGGTTCTCATCCACGGGACGCCTTCCAAGGAGGAAACCGCCGAATCGAATGCGCGGTATTACATCACCGCCTGGGTTGATTTTGCGGAAGAACAGGGCTACATCCTGCTTGTCCCGGCGTTCAACCAGGAAGATTTCAGCAGTTCTCTGGGCGATCATGCACTGGGGGGATACCGGGGTTTGTTCGGGCGGGAAATTAACGCCGATGCATGGGTGTTACGATTGGTGAAGGCATATCAAGAAGCCTATGGAACGTCAGGCGCACCTTTCTATTTGTACGGACATTCCGCCGGGGGACAATTTGTGGGACGCTTCCTAGTAACGCACCCCGAAACGATCAAGAAGGCGGTGATTAGCTCTGCGGCCACCTATCCCCAACCCAATACAGAAGTAACCTGGCCCTTTGGGATGGGTGAACTGCATACGGACATTGAATGGGATACCGATACCCTCAAGCATGTGGATATCGTACCGGATAAGCAACAATGGCTGGCCGCCACTCAAGTTCCCCTCACCGTGATTGTGGGGTTGAATGACACCTCAGAACTGCCTGTAGCACTGATTCCCGGACAAAAGGGAAGGAATCGGTACACCATAGCGCGGAATTGGGTAAAAGATATGGCTGCCTATGCGGAAGCTAACGGGACAGAAAGCCGGTTCAAATTAGAGATCATTCCCGGCCAAGGACATAGCATGAGCGGTCTCATCTCTTATACTCAAGCCGCATTGATCTCTCAGTAAGGAGTGGGGCACAAATTGATGGATACTGCAATCACAGAAGTTCAACAAGTCTTACAACGCTTTCAAGACGGCTACACCGCGCGCGAGGTCGCCAGCCTTGACGAGTTTATGCAGCTTTTCGTACCGGGAGACGACGCCGAACTCATCGGGATTGGCGCGGCGGCCCGCAACCAGAACGAATGGTTTCAGGGGGCGGCGCGCATCCGCGAAATCGTCGAATCTGACTGGAAATACTGGGGGGACGTCAGGCTGGAGGTCAACGAGGCCCAAATCACCGTCAAGGACGACGTAGCGTGGCTCTCCACCACCGGCGCAATTTTTCAAACCGACGACCTCCAGACCGACGAAGTGACCGGCTTCGTTCTGACGCAGATGAAAGAGTTGTTGGAAAACGAAGCCCTCAGCCCCAGGCAACGGCTGGTGGAAGCCTCTCATTTTGGGGTGCGGCGCTGGCGCGAACGAGAGAAACCCGCCGGTTACCGGTGGCCCTTCACCTTCACCGCCGTGCTGGTGAAGCAAGAAGGACACTGGCGCTTCCACACCATCCACTGGTCAATGCCGGTTGATTGAGAAATTCCCTTTAGTGTAGATTCGTGAAGATTCGTGGTACAATTTCCATCTCAAATGCAAACGAATCACAATAGGATTAAAGTTTATGGATTGAGGGCTGCCCAATCCCTAATCCCCAATCCCCAATCCCTACCATCAAAAGGAGAGAAACGACTATGCGTATCTTAATTACCGGCGGAGCCGGCTTCATCGGCTCCCATCTCTGCGAACGCTACCTGGCGGACGGCCACGAAGTCATTGCGATGGACAACCTGAGCACCGGCTCGACGGACAACATCGCGCACCTGGCGGGCCACCCGCGCTTCTCGTTCATCAAGCACAACGTCACGAGCTACATCTACGTGGCCGGGCCATTGGATATGGTCTTGCACCTGGCGTCGTTGCCCAGCCCGGTGGACTACCTGAACTTCCCCATCCAGACGCTCAAAGTGGGCGCGCTGGGGACGCACAACACGTTGGGGCTGGCGCTGGATAAAGGGGCTAAATACTTTCTCGCGTCCACGTCGGAAGTGTACGGCGACCCGCTCGTGCATCCGCAGGCCGAGGATTACTGGGGCAACGTCAACCCCGTCGGCCCGCGCGGCGTCTACGATGAAAGCAAACGCTTCGCTGAGGCGATGACGATGGCCTACCACCGCTATCACAGTGTGGATACCCGCATCGTGCGCATCTTCAACACCTACGGCCCCCGGATGCGGGCCGATGACGGGCGCGTCGTGCCGAACTTCATCTGCCAGGCGCTGCGCGGCGAACCGTTGACGGTGTATGGCGATGGCTCGCGCACGCGCGCCTTCTGCTACGTCTCCGACCTGGTGGAAGGCATCGTCCGCCTGATGAACTCCGACGTGGAAGGCCCGGTCAATCTGGGGAATCCCAATGAAATGTCCATCCTGGACTTTGCCGTCTTGATCAAAGAAGTCACGGGCATCCAATCGGACATCGTCTTCGTCCATCCCACCGACGAGCGCGTGCGCGACGACCCGAAGGTGCGTTGCCCGGACATCACCCGCGCCCGGATGCTGCTGGGCTGGGAGCCGCAGGTGCCGGTCAAAGAAGGGTTGGCGCGGACGGCGGAATATTTCCGCGAAAAACTAGGGATTCCACGATGAGTTACATTCTGAGCGTGCTGGTCTACGCGCGGCGCGGCGACGAAGTCCTGGTCATGCACCGCAACAAAGAGCCGAATCTGGGCCTGTGGATCGCGCCGGGCGGCAAAGTCGAGTTAGGGGAGTCGCCCTACGAGACGGCGCGGCGGGAGATGCTGGAAGAGACCGGCCTGGTCGTGTCCCACCTTCAACTGCGCGGCCTGTGTACCGAAATCTCGCCGTTTGAGCACTGGCTGTGGATGCTGTTCATCTTTGTGACTGACCACTTCACCGGCGAGTTGCGTCCCGACCTGCGCGAAGGGGCGTTGGCGTGGCTGCCGCTGGACAAATATCTGAACGAAACCCCCATCCCCCAGGCCGACGCGATCTTCGCGCCGCGCATCTTGCGGACGCAAACAGGATTTTTCCAGGCTAAATTCACCTACGATCACGATTTGAAGCTGGTGGAATGGGTGCACTATTGAACCACTTCCGCGCGCGAGGCTTCTTATGAGAACTTTTTTGGCGCCACAGCGACACAAAATTTCGTGGCCTCCCCTCTCTCCCCCTCTCCCCCTCTCC
>DAOUGD010000306.1:0-9277 GCA_034429475.1 Anaerolineae bacterium | reverse complement strand
TATACTCGTAAGGGTCATAAAGTCACATTTTCAAAGGTTTGAAAGTTGAGGGTGAGCAACGTCGCCAGTTGGTCTTTGTATTGCCCCGACACTTCGGCAAGGCAGGTGGTGATGGCGTGTTTGAAGTCCGTGAAGGTGGCGTAGTATTCTGAATACAAACACTCTTGCTTGACAAACTTCCACAGCCGTTCAATCAGATTGAGATTGGGGGAATAGGGCGGGAGAAAGAGGAGTTCGATGCCCAGTTCGGCAGCTAAGGCCAGAATATACTGGCAGTGTTGGTAGCGGGCATTGTCCAACACGACGGTGATCGGGAGGTCGGCGAATTGCGCCGCGAGGAGGCGTAACAACGCGGCAACACTCTCGGCATTGATGTAGGTATCGTTGGTCACAGTGACCAACTGCAAGGAAATGGCATGGAGGGCCCCTAAGACATTATGCCGTTGGCGGCCACTCGGCGCTTGCAGGAAAATGCGGGTCAGACACCATAAGAAGCCCAGGAATGGTTGCAGGACAAAGTGGGCCGCATCCACGAAGAAGACATGCTGCTGCCCCTGGCGTGCGGCCTCCAGGCGGGGTTCAAGTTCGGTGTCGAGAAAGGTGTGTTGCGCGGTGACATCCGCTTTCGCCGGAATTTGGGCCACTTTCAAGCGTTTGAAGCCCAAGCGCCGCAGAAAGGCGCGCACCTGCGTCAGACTCCGCCGAATCCCGGTGAGGGTGCCCAAACGGGCTTGCGCTTCCTTCAGGGTCTTCGGGGGCTGGGCGCGAAACTCGGCCTCCACGCTTTGCTGATGGGCCGCCAACGCGCTGGCCGGACGATACGCGGGGTTGGCTTTCAACGCTTCCAGTCCGCCATCGCGGTAGAGGCGCAAGCAACGCCGTATCGTTTTCTGACTGACGCGCGCCAGACGCCCGATTTCCTGATGGGCGTAGTCCAACGCCTTGAGATATACAATTTCCATGCGCCGCTGGACGCGCGGGTCCGGGTGATGAAAGCGCTCATAGTGGAGTTGGGCAATCTCTGCTGCGGTAAAGGTCAAGTGTAACATAGCGTACCTCCGGCAAATTCCAGGATAGATAGGGGCAGTATACCCGGAAGGTTAGAAATTGCCGGGCGTCCTCACCGTCAAAATGTTACTTTATGCCCGTTTTTAGTATATACCACGGTGCTGTGATGAAAACACCACAACAGCCCGGCGGACAGCGTGACCGCAACCGTCTCGCCCGTGAAGATGTTGCTCACGCCGCGCGCCGGGCCGAAATGCAGTGTTTCCTCACGCAGGGGATAGGCCAGGCCGGACGTGACGACGCCTTCCGCCAGGCCGCCCAGGGGGATGAGCGAAAGCGTGTCGCCGGGCTGCCCGCGCAGACGCAGCGTCTCCCCGCCGCGCAAACAACGTATCTGCCACGCCCCATCCACAATGACCACGTCCAATCCGGCAAGCGGCGGCAACGCCAGCAGTAACAGGTTCGCCAGCGCCTGATCCGGCCGGCCACCCAGCGCGCCGAAAATCACGATTTGAGAACTGAGGGCTGCGGGCTGAGGACTGAGGGCCGAGAGCGGCTCCGCTGATTCGCTGATTCGCTGATCCGCAACTTCGCCACTCGCCACTCCTAACGCCTCACTCCTCACTCCTAACTCGCCACTTGCCGCCCACAACAGGGCCAGTTCCAGGTCGGTTTCGTTTTTGGCCGGAGGGTGGGGATGGAAGATAGTCCCCTGCGCTGTCAGGCGAGTGCGGAGGTCGGCGGGGAGCGAGTCCAGGTCGCCGATAACGTGATGGGGCGTCAGGCCGGCGGCCAGCGCGTGGCGCGTCCCGCCGTTGGCAGCGACGATGAGGTTCTCGGGACGCACTTGCCGGGCAAGCCACTCGGCCGGCTGCGCGATGACGCCGTTAGCGAAGATGATGATGTCCATTTTCAGCTCCTTTATGCAGCGTTGAAACATTGGCGTGGTATTGTCGCTGTCGGTTTCGCTTCTATCAGGGCCTTATCATTCTCCAGCCGGATGATGCGCTGCGCCATAGGAGACGGCTAAAGCCGTGATTCTTAAAGGGGTTTTGCGGTGACGGGCTACCGCCCGTCACCACAAAACCCCTTTAAGAATCACGGCTTTAGCCGTCTCCTATGTCGCGGCGCACCATCCGGCGAGAGAATGATAAGACCCTGGCAGTTATACGTTGAAACGTCCGGCAGTGGATTATTCAACCAACCGCAGGAAGATACGGCTGTACAGTTCGTCGAAGATGTCATCCAGCCGGTCCGGGCTTTCGGCGTGCAGGTGGACACCGCCGGTCATGTTGGCCACCGTGTCCATAAACTCCTGGTCGGCGCCTTCACCCAGGGTGATGCCGTAAATCACAACCCCACTGTTCAGGGCCGCCCGGGCCATATAGATGGAGCAGTCGTACGCCGGGTTGTAACTTCCTTCGTCGTCAGTCCACAGGTTTTCATTGCGACAGCCCTTGTTAGCATTGTCCAGCATATTGTAGCCGGTGGACTCTCTGGGGTCAGTGGGTTGACCATCCGTCATCAAGATGATGATCTTGGCGGCGCCAGGGCGGCCGTGCGGGCCATCCAACAGCTTCATAGCTTCTTCCAACCCATCCGGTATATTGGTGGAACCCTCGGCCTGCGCCTTATTACGATCCATCAACTCCTCATACATGGTGTTGTTGATGACGTTTTTGGTACACCCGGCCCCATTGGATTTCAAACACAGCAGGACCGTCGCCGGCGTGGCGGTTGAGGAATACCGTATCAGGCCGATTTGGTCAAAGTCGGGATCCAGTTTGCGGATGAACCGCAGGGCGGACTTGGCCGTGCTGGCAAATGGCTGCTCGTCGTCAAACAGATCGTCGTTGTAGCGATAGTAAAAGTCGGCACGCATGTTCTCGGCGCCGGGGACGCTGTCGTCGCACCGGGGTGGGTCATTGCCATCGGCTGAAGTGTTGCCCAGCCCGTCAGGGTGACCGCCAAAGCGCGCGTCGCAGGGATCACAGGCCCAGCGGGTGCGGTTTCTGTCAAGTGTAACGTTGGCCTTGTTGATCTCGCTGGGGAAGGACCAGCTATAAGTGGTGATCACAATCCGATCCACCGCATAGCCGGGCGAACCGGCCCAGAGGTTTAAGGTGTAATTGCCCGGCGTGAGCGTTACATTGCCCAGAAGCCGCCAGGTCCAGCCCGAAGCGCCATTATAGTGCCAGCTAGAGGCGCTGCCTTTAGCCGCCTCACCGCGCGGGCTGCCGCCCAAGCCCCAATACAATTCCTGCCCGGTGCCCTCGCCGCCGCCATCGCCGCCGCTGACGCGCGCCCAAAAATACCAGGTGCCGCCGGCGCTCGAGGGAATGGTGAAGTCGTAGTCCGCGCGCGGCGCCTTATACGGACCGCCGTGACTGGTTATCCAATCGTTGCGCCGGCACATCCCCCCGTTGATAAGATCGGCCCAGGTACACGCGACGCCCGAAGCGCCCGAGGAACTTTCATAGCTTATGTAAGGGATGTGCATGAGATAGGCGCCTTGCGTGTCGCGGCCCCAGGCGCCGCTGTCGCCCAAGTAACCCGTTTTAGGATCGTTAATAGTCCCATTGCGCTGCATTGCCCAGGCCGTGTACCCCTGACCGGCGCTGGTGGCGCGGTGGTAGTCGTTGCTCAAATAGCTGTACTCTTCTGCTTCAATGGCGATGTAGGGGTAATTAACGTTGTTATTCTTAAAGGTAGGGATGGCGTTACCCTGGCAATGCTGGGGCGGGCCATAGTATGGGCCGTTCCACACAAGCGGATAGCGGTTGCCTTCAGGATATTCCACGGTGTCATCCGGCGTCCAACAGCCATAGCACAGCGTATCAAACTCCATCGAACCGGACTCGTCGAACGTCAGAACGATGTCCAGGTCCTTGATGTTCTCCGCCGTCGCCACCCCGCTGACCGGCACGCGCGGGAATCCCAGGAGCTTCATGAAATATAGGGGGACCTGCTTGGTCACTTTCACCCGGATGCGCACTGGAGCATCCACGCCCTCTTCCTGGGCTGCTGCGTCGGTGTTGATCTCGATGCGGATCGGGACGGGGTTTACGGGATCATCCGGGAAGGTTTCAGCCCCGTTGATGTTCACGTACACTTCCGGGTTATCACAGTCGAAGCCGTCACCTGCGGCCACCAACGTACAGTCGTAGTCGTTTTCGGCCAGATACTCCAGGGCGCGGAGGTGCGCCGCCTTTTCCAGCGGCAACTCGGCGGCGGCAGCCAGCGCGGCCGCGTCCGCCGCGCGCTGCACGCGCACGCGCTCCACGTAGGCCAGGCCCAGGTCCACGCCCAGGCCCACAAACGCGATCAAGGTGATGATCGCAAACGCCACAATAATCAAGGCCTGTCCTCTCTCTCGCTTCCGATAACCTTTCATAACACACCTCCCACTATTCATAAAATACACTCAATAGATTACTTAAGATCCCGCGAGTTCAACGTCACCCGCATCGAAGAACTGAAATACAGCGGCAGTGGATCGGGAACGGGGAAGAAGTCCGGCAAATGCAACAGCATGGGATGCGCGAAGTAGGTTTCGACGATCACGATCTCATTCATCGCCGTGGGATACTTTTCTTCAAAACGCCACTCGTTGATTAGTTCGGAGATATCTACGTCGGTTTCAAACTGAGAAATATCGGCAATCCGCGAATCCGCCGCAGTAATACCACGGATCGAGTTATCTTCCTCCACCATTGACCCGGAGGCGCAGACGAAGACATTAAGCCTATCCTTTACCGGCGCAGGGCATGTATCATCACAACACAGTTCGATCTTCGGGTTTTGCGCCCAGTTCGGTATGGTCTCGCTGGGGAAAGGGATGTGCGTGATAATCACCCCGAAATTCTCGGCGAGGGAAAGCACCGGAACATCGTTGTCGTTCTCGTCTTTCCGGAACCCCCCGGCGCCAATGATGCGTTCGGTGATGGACGTGTCGGTGAAGCGGCCGCGCGCGGCCAGGCGCACCCCCTCGCGGTTGGCGTTGGACACCACGATGTAGTGAAACATGGCATACCCGACTTCGACCATCCCAATAAACAAGAGCAACAAGAACGGCAGAACCAACACGAATTCCACGATGCTCTGCCCCTTGGGCTGTTTGCGCAAAATCTTACCCTTCATGGCGTACCTCCTGGTATCTCTTCATACAGCACCGCACCATCGGCGGCGCTGATACCCCAATAACCCACCAACTCCCCCTCCACATCCAGCAAGCTGATCTGCCAGACCAACACTCCGTTTCGCTCGCTGCGCAGGTGGATGTAAAGACTTGCCACTTCCGGCCGCGTCCAGAGCGCGGCGCCAGCCTGCTGCCACCACTGAGAAAGCAGTCCATCGCTGTCAAACTTCCAGTCAGACTGAACGATAAGTCGTTGCGCATAGGGCAGGGACTTCTCGCGCAGCACCCAAACCTTGTCCGGTGTGACCAGAACCACCGCCAACTGTTGGCGCGCCGGCGAGTAGACCTGGAAACTCCAGCCGAAGCCCTGCGCTTCCGTTTTTAACAGCGAAGCCGATACCGAGATCAGTTGCGCATCGGAGGCCCACCCCGGCATCCACTGTTGGAGCACCTGGTAAGCCTGACGCGCCGTCTGAGTCCCCCCCACCTGTGGGAGATTCTGCGTGGGAGGGGACGCTGCCTGCGACCGCACAAACATCAGGATAAGCGCCGTCGCTAACGCTAACAGGATGGTCAGCGTCCCCAACCCCAGCCACACCTTAAACTTCATGGTTCCTCACCTTCGCCCGTATCCGAAACGTGATGGTTATTGCAAGAACAGATTGACGGTGTAGTTACGTTCATTCGCCGCCAGCGTCACACTGCCCACATCCGTGCGCAGCTCGCCATCCACCACCGCCTCAGCGTAGACCACGTAAGTTCCCGGTTCCGTCAAATTGTAGAAGTGGTAGGAACCATCGTGGATGCTGGTCGTCTGGTACGTATCGCCGGCCTGCGTATACGCCCACACACTGGCCCCGGTCAACGGGATGCGGATGCCGCTGCCCGATGCCTGAGTGGTCAGGACGCCGCCAAACGAGACCGTGCCGGGCACCGGATCGGGGATCGGCCACATCGTACACACCTGCGCGCTGAGGTCGTCCAGGTAGAAGAAAGTGCCGTTAAAGTTCCCATTGGAGTAACCATCCCAATAGAGGCGTACCGTCTGCCCGGCATAAGGCAACAGGTCGAACGACTCACTCAGGGTGATGGGAACCGTGTGCCAGGTGCCGGTAACACTGCCTCCGGTTACGATGGTCTGAGCCGGTACAAGCGTCGTGTTGTCCTGCCGCAACTCCAGGGAGAGGGTATCCAACGGGTCCGCCGCGCCGCTGCTGCACTGCAAGTTGCTGCCCAGCACCAGATAGTGACCGGTCACGATCAAGTGCGTAATCGAATAGATATCCGTTGAGGGAATCTCCACCTCCTGGTACAGATAGGGGTCAAGGTTACTGTCAGTACAAGGATGCGATCCCAGGGAAGCGTGCAACCGCATCGAGAAGTTGCCCGCATACCGCTCTTCGGATGTATGGCGGAAAGCGTTGGCCTCCCCTGCACGCCAGTAAGAAAAGACGGTGTCGCGGTTGCCCTCAAAGCTGCGCACATCCAGCAGTTCCTCACATTGCACCAACCCGGGCGGCGCAATCTCTTCCCCACCCTCTATGTCAAACACGGCGGGACACAGGATAAAGTCGTCCACGATGCCGGTGCTGGCGGTAGAGTTGTAGTTGGCGTGCGCTACTCCGATCAGATTCATCGGCGTCGTATCCGCAACGCTCCCCACCAGGGTCCAATCACCTTCCACCGGTTCGGCTGCATAGGAGCGATAGAACGCGTACTGCGTCCCCACGCGCACAATCCTGGCCCAGTAAGGTACACTGGTGGCCGCTTCGCTGCCTTCCGGCACCCGGACCCCGCTGGCCGCCGTCTGGGCGCCAGCCGGACTAAAGGAGTTGGTGAGCATATTCATGACGTACCGATCGCGCAACCCCGTTCCTGCCCGCACTAACAAGCCGATCTTGGAATACTGGTTTTGTTTTGGCTGCTGGATCAAGCGCAGCCGCGCGTCGAAATCGCCGCCGGTGTAGTTCTGATAGATGTAGTAGAAGCTGCTGTCCTGGTTGATCTCAAACAAGCGCGTGCCGGTGCTGCGCATCGTCAGTTGCCCCGTAGCGTTCACCGCATACGAGCCATTGACGTTGGACCCCACATTGCGCCGCGTCCAGAAAGTCCCCAACCCCGCGTCGAAATCGTCGCTGCCGGTACACACGTCAAACGTGATCGGCCCAAACACATTGTTGGTTTCGTCGCTCTCGGCGATGTAGTTGGAAGTATCCACCTGCGCCCACAGGCTGTTTGTTCCGATCTGCGCCACTTCCACAAAGAAAGTGAGCACTTTGGTCTCACCCGGCCCCAGGGTCTCCCACTGCTTGTCGGCGCCCAGGGTCATCAACGCCGGAGCCTCTTCCAAATGCGGATAGACATCCACATCGAACGGGCCGCCCGTCGCCGATACCGGCGCCGTGTTCCGAATTGAGACCGTCACCGTCATCGTGAGACCCGGAGCGCGCTTGTTGACCGGCGGGTTCACAATCTGGACGTTGGTGATGGTCAGATCCGGCGGAACTTCCTTGATCGTAATCACGCCAGAACGCGCCACCAGGTCGGTGGCCCCGCAGCCGCCGCCGGCATTGTGGGTTTCCATGTGATACGTGCCTGCGGCAGTTTCCGGCACTTGAATATTGGTCACTTCCGCCGACCATGTGCCAGTATCAACCACCACCGCGCTATCCACCACAAACTGCATGGGCACGGTATCAGGATTGGCGCCGTTAGTACACCACCACAATGCGTAAGGTGTAGTCGGGCTGTGGTCCTTTACCAGCGTCGCAATAAAGCTGCCGGGGAGCGGGTTGTGATCCGAGACCACCAGGTAAGGCCCGGAGGCCGTCCAGGTCTTGGTGGCCGTGTCAACCTCTGCACCGTCTTTGATGCCGTTCAGATTGCCATCCGACCAGGCCACCACTTGGGCCGCCATCGGCTCGTTCGCGTAAATGTTCACGCGCGCGTTCCCATTCGCATCGGTGTAGGCTACTTTGGACTGGAATGCTTCCGAGCCGGATAGATCGAAACTGCCGTTGTCAAGTGTGAACTGCACCAGCCGATTCGGCACCTTCACCCCACCGAGGGTGACGTTAGCAATGACCGCATGTTCGCGCTCATCAGGCAGGACATTAACCGCCGTTTCGAAATTCAGAGTCACCACCACCTCCCCGGGGCCTGGGGTGGGGGTAGGCGTCTCCGTCTCATCGGGCACCACAGTATCTGGCGGATCCTCCGGCGGCGCCGGCGGCCCCCCCGGCCCGATGGTCGGCGGCGGAACGTTGCCCTGTCCGGCCTGAACGCCCTCATTGATCATTTCGGAGCTGCCCACCGCCCGGAAGTACGCACCGGTACGAAACATATTGAAAAACACCAGGGGCACGTGATGGACGACATCCACCCGCACCGGCAACCCCGGCAGACCAGGGGCATTCAGCGTCGCCTGGGCGTCGCTAAAAGACATAAAGCCGCGCACCTGCGTTCCGAAAATGCCCGGTTCGGGCTGTGCGAAACAGGCGTCGGTATCGCAAATCTCCAGGATCCGCAGACCGAGCGACTCCCTGTGGGCAATTTCCTTGATCAGGTCCACGCGGCGCGCATAATAGGTCGGATCACTCTCATTGTTTGAGCCGCAATAGGGATACCCGCCGGGCATGGGATCCTGCCGGTAAGTTTTCAAACACCCACCCTGCACGGGCTGGTAGGTTATGGCGAACCGCGCGGCTTGCCGCGCCGCGTGGTTCACCGTCAACAATCCCTGCACCACCAGGGCGCCATCAATGATGGCAAAAAACACCAGCAGCAATACCGGAAGAATTAACGCGAACTCCACCAAACTCTGACCCCGTCTTAGCAATCGCATAGCCACCTCCCACCTGAACTAACACTTTCCTAACCTTTAGACATGATAGGATTGCACCATCCCCTTGTCAACAGTACTTAAGTCCGGGAAAACATTGTCCCAGGGCGCTCCGCTGTTGTGGTAGTCCCCGGTTCTATGTGTTAGATCGTTTCTAACCCCCATTCAGGTACGACGAGTTTGGCCACCGCCCCAAATTGCCTTTAGAATCTATCCGAAAATTCGTTTTGGCCCGCGATTTGCGCCTAAAGGCGCGGTTTGAAGGGTATTTTTTCGTGGGCGGGCTACGC
>DAOUGD010000305.1:0-38706 GCA_034429475.1 Anaerolineae bacterium | reverse complement strand
CACCCGGCCCCCTCGTAAAACCCCCCGCTTTACTGCGGCTGCCCAGACTGATTTGTATTTGACATAACTGAATATCTCAATATACTAAAATATACTGAAATAAAACCAAAAACCTTTCACAAATTCGGTTTGACTGGCGATTTGCGCTTAAAGGCGTGGTTTGATAGGAGGAATTATGAGCAAAATGATTGAAAGTCTTGGGACAACCCTGGCCCAGATGATCGGTAAAGAGGCCATAGCCTGCCGGGGTTTGTTGCGCCTGGCTATCATTGATAGTGCGGAACACCTGCGACAAACGTCCGATTACAGCCAAACTATGGCACATATAAAGATGATGGGATATCAGGATTAGAAAGACATCGTCGAAGGGCCAGCATTAGTTCAACGTTTAAAGGGGGTCGGGATCCAAGACCCTACTCCCGTTGTGGCCAGGTTAAGACAAACTTTGATCGAGCAACAATCGCTGTTTACAATGTCAGCGCACTAATATCAATTTCTCATTAACGTTAGCAAGAGAGGAAAGGCTATGTTTCCAATTGTAACGATGACTGTGACGTGGGTTCTGGTGGTGGCGCGGCTGGTCATTGCCGTGCAATTGACGCGGGTAGCACGCCGGCAAAAGTTACCTAATCTCTTATGGTTAGCGGCGTTCTTCTATCTCACCGGGATAGGGGATATTTTCGCAACGTTGGCGCCAGTCACCAACCTTTACCGGCCGTTCCTTATATTAGTGGGCTTGAGCGAAATCATGATGGTCATGTTTATTCAGAAGACCTTCTATCAGGATCGCAAAGGCCCCTTTCTAATCTTTATGGGGATTGCCTTCATCATTCTGGCAGTTGACAGCCTCTATGCGATGTATCTCCCCTATAACAGCCCTTTCAACTGGCTCTGGCTCCTTTGGATAGGGTATCAGGCGTACAAGAAAATTGCCGCCGATCAAGCGGTGGATGACTGGATCAAGGCGCGTTACAAGCTGATGATCGTCTACTCGGGGCTGGCCCTGGTGGCGCCGCTCTGGACGCTCTTGTCACTCATTGGAATGGTAGTTCCGGCAGTGCTGGCCGTGCTATACGCCCCAACGGCCGTGTTAATCGCCCAGGTCGGCATTTTGGCCTTTGTTACGGTCGGGATTGTGTTGCAATATTTAGCCTGGGTCATGCCGGAGAGATACCGACAATGGCTTAACCGCAACTACCAGCCGCTCGTGAAAGAAGCGGTCGAGGCGAGCCTGACAGAAGAAGAGATTATGCGCCAGTTAACGATTTAATCTGCCCGCATCTTGCCCTAGATTTGAAACGCACCCGCAAACGCCGGGTGCGTTTCAGATTTAGGGCAATGAGGTTGTCCTAGTTCACCGTGTCTGCCCAGAGACACACTGTTTAAAACGTTCTTCCCTTTGCCTTCTCTTGTTTCCGCCCATTTCCGTGCTAGAATAAATTGAACCCAATCAGGGCTATTCAGTAATCTATTTCTCATTACCCTTTACGTTTTTTGAGGGAGTTACATTCATGAGCGAAGTGCTCGATCAATTCTTTCCGCGTCCGCAGACGGTAGCCGCAACCCGCCTGGGAATCGTCACCAGCGGCAGCCTGGGCAAGGGGTTGGAAGCGCGCCTCGCGCCGGATCGTGTAATTGAGGGCCTGGCGGTGGGGCGTTACGTCGTTATCCGCGGCCAGACCGACCGGCGCTTCTTCGGTATGATCACCGACGTGGCCCTGGAAAGCCGCCACCCTGAAGTCGAACAGGCGCCGCCGGAGGAACCGGACGGGTTCCTGGCGCAAGTCTATCGCGGCATCCTCACCTCCGGGCGGATGCACATCACACCCATGCTGGTGATCGAAAACGGCGAAGTGCGCCCGGCCAAGACCATCCCGGCGCACTTCACCCACGTTCACGAAGCCACCCCGCAGGACGTGTCGGAGGTGTTCGGCGATCCCGAAGAAGCCGGCCGCTTTCACATCGGCGACCCGCTGGAAATGCCGGGCGTGCGCATCGCCCTGAACCTGCCCCGTTTTGTGGAGCGTTCCAGCGGCGTTTTCGGCAAAAGCGGTACGGGCAAAACGTTTCTGACACGGATGCTGCTGGCCGGGATCATCCAACAGCGCGCCGCCGTCAATCTGATCTTCGACATGCACAACGAGTACGGCTGGAAGAGCCAGGACGAAAGTAAGCAGGACGTCAAGGGCTTGCGGCAACTCTTTTTCGATGGGCGCGTGAGCGTGTTTACGCTGGACCCGGAATCCTCGCGGCGGCGCGGCAGCAAGGTGGACTTCACCGTGCGCATCGGCTACGAACAGATTGAGCCGGAGGACGTGGAGATGCTGGCGCCGCTCTTCGGCTTCAGCGACGTGCAATCCAACGCGCTCTACATGCTGCGGCGGCGCCTGGGGCCGGGTTGGGTCCGCCGCCTCCTCTCCGAAGAGGGCGACGAGACGCTGACTGCCATCATCGAGGAGGGCAAAATTCACGAAGGCACGCTCGGCGCGATCCAGCGCAAGCTGGCCCAACTGCACCGCTTCGACTTCCTGGTGGATCGGGCGGACGACGACCCCATTCAGCGCATCCTGGACTACATCCACAGCGGCGTCAGCGTCATCCTGGAATTTGGCCGGTATGGCAACGCTTTAGAAGCCTACATTCTGGTCGCCAACTACATCACCCGGCGCATCCATAAGGCGTATGTGGACCGCAAGGAAGCCTACCTCGGCGGGCACGGCGAGGAACCGCGTCCGTTGATCATTACCATTGAAGAGGCGCATAAATTCCTCGATCCGGCTATCGCGCGGCATACCATCTTCGGCACGATTGCGCGGGAAATGCGCAAATACAACGTCACCCTGCTGCTGGTGGATCAGCGGCCCAGCGGGATTGACCCGGAAGTGATGAGTCAGGTCGGCACGCGGGTCACGGCGCTGCTCGACGAAGAAAACGACATCCGCGCGGTTTTCTCTGGCATCGCCGGGACGGCCGCGCTGCGGGAAGTCCTGGCCCGGCTAGAAACCAAGCAGCAGGCGCTCATCCTGGGGCACGCCGTCCCTATGCCCATCGTCGTGCGCACGCGCGATTATAAAGACTTGTACGGCGAGGTTATCGGCCACAAAGCGGATATCACGGAAGCCAAATCAGCGTTGTACGGATAAATGCGTATGAACCCAACCAAAGACTTGTCGCGGGCGCAGATCATGGTAGTGGATGATGAGAAAATCAACCTCCAACTCTGGTCTGCATTGTTGAGCAAAGAGGGCTACACTGTCAAGACAGTGGAGGATGGCACCGAAGTGCTGTCCCTGGCGCAAACGGATCCCCCCGATCTGATCCTGCTGGACATCATGATGCCGTTCATCACCGGTTACGAAATCTGCGAGTATCTCAAGTCCGATGTGCGCACGCGGGAGATTCCTGTGATATTCCTCAGTGCGTTGAGCGACACGGTAGACAAGGTGCGCGCGTTCTCAGCCGGCGCAGTGGATTACATTTCCAAACCCTTCCAAATTGAAGAGGTGCTGGCGCGTTTGAAGACCCACCTCGCCCTGCGCCAACTGCAAAAGAACCTGGAACTGAAAAACGACCAGTTGCAGCGGGAAGTTATCGAACGGCAGCAGGCCGAACATCGCCTCCTCACCTATAGCGAGCGGCTGCGCACCCTTCATGAAATTGATCAATCCATCCTGGCGGCGCGTTCTCCCGAAACGATTGCGGTTGCGGCTACCGGACGGATCCGTCACCTGATTCCCTGCCAGCGCGTGGTGATCATCGCCCGGGATGCAGACGACCATTTGAAGACCCTGGCCGCCGATTCCAGCGGCGACGTGTCACTGGGCGCTTCGCCGGACATTTATCGGGAACTGCTTGAAAATCCCGCGCTGTGCCAGGGGCGGCCTTACGGCATCCAGAATTTGAGCCTGCTGCCCCGTTTGACCCCTATGCAAGAGACGTTGTATCGCGCCGGCATCCAGGCGTTCACCGTGATTCCTCTGTTTATGCACAACGAACTGCTCGGCACGCTGCACCTGGAATCCCTGCACCCCAGCGTCTTTGACGCCACACACGTCACGGCCGCCGCCGAAATCGCCATTCTGCTGTCCATCGCCATCCGGCAAGTGCAATTGTACGAGTTGGCTCAGCAGGAGATCGCCGACCGCAAACTGGCCGAGGAAGCGCTCCGGCGGCAAACAGAGGAACTGGAAGCGCGCAACCAGGAACTCGACGCCTACGCGCACACGGTGGCCCACGATCTAAAGTCGCCGCTGGCTTCATTGGTGGGCTTCAGCCACCTGTTGCAGCGCCGTCAGGCGTCGCCGGAGAAAACCGCCGAGATGTTGAAGTTCATCAACGAAAGCGCGCGCCGCATGACCAGCATCATTGATGAGCTGCTGCTGTTAGCCAGTGTCCGCAAGATGGAAGACATTCCGATGGCTCCGCTGGAGATGGGAGATGTGCTCAGCGAGGTGGTGAAGCGGCTGGCCGATATGATAGACGGCTACCAGGCAACACTCACCCTGCCGGATGCCTGGCCGGTTGCCTGGGGCTATGGCCCCTGGGTGCAGGAAGTGTGGGTGAACTACATCAGCAACGCCATCAAATACGGCGGCCCTACCCCGCACATTGTCCTGGGGTTTGAGGAACTGGCAGACAACCAAGTACGCTTTTGGGTGCGCGACTCCGGGCCGGGCATCCTCCCGGAAAAACAGGCGCACCTGTTCAGCGCTTTCATGCGGTTAGACCACAGCCACACGGAGGGTCACGGCCTGGGTCTCTCCATCGTGCAGCGGATCGTCCGAAAACTGGGCGGCGATGTGGGCGTTGTCAGCGCCGTTGGCGCGGGCAGCGAATTCTACTTCACGCTGCCGCGCTCTGACACTTAACAAAATTGTCTCAACGGATGAACCTCCGTTAACTCCGTTGAGCGATTGGGAGGGGATTTTGGAAAAAACGGTTTTTGAAAAACACGACCATCTGCGCAAATTTCGCCCGGCGCAAGGCGCATACATTCTCTGGCGCCGGTTGGCGGAGCAGGGATTTAGAGCAACGTGGTTGTGGTTGAAAGATAAGATTCAGCAGCGCACACACGGTTTTTCGCTGCCAGAGGTAAGCCGGATACAGCCGCTGCTGTACGTTGGCGGGCAGCCGCGCCGTTGGGGACTCGGCCAGATGCAGCGCCTGGGTATTGCCGCCATCGTCAACCTGCGCGAGGAAGCAGACGACGCCCGGCGCGGCGTGGTGTTGGAGCATTACCTGTGGCTGCCCACCACTGACGACCGACCGCCGAGCCTGACGATGCTCGCGCGCGGCGTCGCCTTCGTCGCCGCACACATCGCAGCCGGGCGGGGCGTCTACATCCACTGCGCGGCAGGAGTGGGGCGCGCCCCTACGCTGGCGGCCGCGTACCTTGTGAGCACCGGCATGACGCCGGCCCTGGCATGGGAGCGCATCCGCCAGGTGCGCCCCTTCATCCGCCCCACCCCGCCCCAATTCGATGTGGTAGAAGATTTCGCCCGCCAGAGGCCCGGATAAGAATTGCCAGGCGCAGAGGAGGCATACAGTGGAAGATGAATCTCTGACCCCAGAAATGAGAACCCGCTTAGAGACGAGCTACGCCCGGATCGCGGAAGATGAAGGACTGACCAGCGCCCTGACCGACGCGGAGGCGCGCGAATTGCTGGCCTGGGCGCAAGCGGAAGTGCGCCGGCTGGCGGCGCAGAGCATCGCCCTATCCGGCCCGGCTGCCGAAGCCGATCTCGCGGCCAAAGTAGCGTTTTTGCGACGGCATTTGCGGCGGTTGGCGAAGGCTGCGGCGAACGAAACCGATCCGGGGAGCTACCTGCGCGCGCACCTTGCTGCGCCGGATTATCCCGAGGCAGCGCCGGCGCCTGACGCCGCGCTCACCTTCTCGACGCCTGCTCAGGAGATGCCCCCTGCCGTCATTCCAGAAGCGCCCATTCCCGCCCCGGTTTTACTGCCCAAGAGTGAGCCGACAAAGCCCGTGTCTCCACTGGGTTTTCTGCGGCGCTGGTTCGGAAAGAAAGATTCATAGGAGAAAAAAATGACTAAGAAACGCAGTTCACGATCCAAAAAGGGAAAAGAGCTAGGTGTGAGGGAGTTTTTACTGGCCTTATTGATGATAGCTGTGTTGTGGGGCGCAAATCAGTGCTTGGGGATTGACTTCCTGTCTGAAGAAGAACCCTCTGTTGAATCGGAGCCGGTGGGCGCGCTGCAAGTGTACTTCACCACACCGACTTATCCCGAAAAGGCCGAAGACCGCCATGGCGGTATAGATGAAAAGCTGGCCGCGTCCATTGACGCTGCGCAGAAAACTGTGGATGTAGCCGCATTCGAGTTGGATCTGGAAAGCGTCACCGACGCTTTGGTGCGCGCTAACGAGCGCGGTGTGCAAGTGCGACTGGTGACAGACACCGACTACGAAGAAGATTATGGCCCGCAAACGCTGTTGGAAGCTGACATCCCGGTCGTATTCGATGCGCGCGATCCGTTTATGCACAATAAGTTTGTAGTGATTGATGGCGCCAGCGTATGGACCGGTTCCTGGAATCTGACATACAACTGCACCTACCGCAACAATAATAACGCCCTCGTCATTCAATCCAAGAAACTGGCTGAAAATTACACCGCCGAGTTTGAAGAGATGTTCACCGATGGGGCATTTGGCGTATCGTCACCGGATGACACGCCCAATCCCCAAGTGACCGTGGATGGCACCCGTATCGAAAACGTTTTTGAAGCAGAGGGCAACGTGCAGGAACGCATCATCAAGCTCATCAATCAAGCCCAGAAGAGTATCTACTTCCTGGCCTTCTCTTTCACCGATGACGACATTGCCCAGGCCATAATCAAGCAACACCGGGCCGGACTGACCGTGCAAGGGGTCTTTGAGGCACGCAACGTTGAGGGAACCGGTTCGGAATTTGCGATTTTCCAGAAAGCCGGCATAGACGTTTTGGCAGATGGCAATCCCTACGTGATGCATCACAAAGTCATCATCATTGACGAAGCGATCGTGATCACCGGCTCATACAACTTCAGCGCCAGCGCCGCGAACAATAATGACGAAAATGTTTTGATCGTGCACAACACCGAGATTGCCGCGCAATATCTGGCAGAGTTCCAGCGCGTCTATCAACGCGCGGAGGAAGGACAGTAAGAGGAAATCCGAGTAGGCTGGTTCCCGCCAAGGGAGCGCGGATAAAAGCGCGCGTCCGGAATTTTTCCGGGCGCGCGTCGTTTTAAACCACCCCCTGATAAATCTCCATCACCCGTTCCACCATCCGTTCCTGCGTGAATTCGGTCTCCACACGGAGGCGGGCGGCGCGGCCCATCTCGGCCAACCGCTGCGGATCGGACAGCATGTCACGGATGGCCGCCGCCATCACGGTGGGCGACTTGGGCGGCACCACACGCCCGGTGACGCCGTCTTGCACCACCCACGATGTGCCGCTGCCAACCTCTGTGCTGACGCATGGAAGTCCGGCGGCCATCGCTTCCAACAGCACCGTGCCAAAGGCCTCCGCGCGGGCGTTGGCCGGCAGCACAAACATGTGCGCCCGCCGATACATCTGCGGTAAATCGGCGTCATCCACTTCCCCCAGGAAATGCACGCGCTCCTCCAGTCCCAACGTGCTGGTGAGCGTGCGCCACGTCTGCTGCATCGGCCCAGTCCCCACGACTTTCAACTGTACGTGGGGCAGCTCGGTCATAGCATGCAACAACGTGTCCAGTCCCTTGTAGTAACGCAGCCGGCCGACAAAGAGCAGGGTTGGCGGGCCATCGAACGCCTGGCGGGGCGGCGAGAACCGGCGGTGGTCCACCCCTAACGGCGCGACCTGGCATTTCTCCTTGATCGGCCCCAACCAGGGAGACGTTTCGATATAGCGGGGGCTGGTAGCCAGAATGCGGTCGCTGTCGCGGAGGACGCGGCGCAGCAGGGGCGCGTAGAGCTTCAGCCAACCCTGCTGCCGCACGACATCGGAGTGGTAGGTGATGACGATGGGCGTGCGCCGCTTGAACAGCCACGTTCCCACTTCGCCGAGGGGATAGGGCGAATGGACGTGAATCACGTCGGCCCTGGCCTGCGCCATCGCCAGCGTATGCCTCAGGCTCAGAGGCATCGAAGACACCGTCGCCAGCCGCCCGGATTTGATGATTTCGACGCCGTTCAGCTCCTCAATGTGAGTTTGGAAGCCGGGATCGCAGACGGCGACTGTGACCTCGTGCCCGGCGGCGACGTGCGCCTCGGCGAGAATGCGCATATAGTTCTCAATTCCGCCCAAAACGGGGTAATAGTCTTTGTAAACGTGTAAGATTTTCATTTTTCTAACTCGTATAATTGAACTAATAACTTATAGTGATAGTCCTCGCGTCCTAACAACACGCGCTTGACCTGGCGATAGGTCGCATCTTGAGGAACGTAGCCTTGCTCCCAGATCAACCGGGTTGGGGGTTGCAGCAGTGATGTTAGTTCGATCGGAAGATCATGTCGGGTGCGATCCCGTCCCATGCTCAAGATAAACAGCCGTTTGTGTGTGAGCGAATCCCCACTAACCAGGTCCTGGTGCATTTGATTGAGAACTTCGCTCGTTTCTTGATCGCTCAATAAATAATGGGATGCCACGGCATCCGTTTGTTTGTCAAAATAATAGCCGAAACCCATATCAACTTCGCTGAAAATGACATCGCCGGGCTGGGCCTGAGCCAAAACGTCCGCGACGATTTGTTCCGTAGGGACTGCATAAACCGGGTTAAAGAAATGCCGCCCTACATAGTAATTGTAGTTACTATATCCCCAGACACAAGCCAACAAAACGGCAACGGGTATCGCGATGCGGCGATTTTTCAATGCGCACAGCCCGCTGGTTATCAAAAGTCCCACAAAAGGGAAGGCGAAGAAGGTACGATTGCCGATGCCCAGAAAAGTAATGGTAGGGGTGACGAAGGTGATGACGGCGATGGTCCCCAACGCAGGAAACAGCGCGAACAACAGAATAAAAGCCGGCAGCGAGCCGCGCCACGTGGACGGCGCGGGCTGCTGTAAGATGGCGCGCACACCGCCAATAAGTAACCCGGCAAACAGGATATATCCTATTAGCGCCGGCGCTTCCCAGGGATACACAGTCTCGCCGACGGTGAAGGACAAAAGCGGAAAAGCAAACTTAAAGACCGCTCCTAAAAAGCTATGCGCCAGGTCGGCGATAACCTGCACATGCATCGTCTGCGTTTGTCTGTACCAGGCCGGCAGCCAGGGGATATAACATACCCCCACACAGACCATGCTCAAAAACCAGGTGTATACCCAACGTTTTTCGGGCTTTGCCCATATCAGATACAGGAATTGGCAGACAAACAAAGTGGCTGCCAGATAATCTGTATATAGTAACAACAGGTTAATCACAAAATAGATACCCCAACGCCCCCGCGTGGGACGTTCCAGCAATTCCAAATAGAAGAAGGTGGATGCCAGCCCCAACATCGTCGTCAGTGCATAATAGCGCGCCATACGGGCATACATCAGCCAAAAGGGGGACAGGCCGATGACCAGAATAATGACTGTGCCGTAAAGGGGCCCGCCGATTTTATGCCCAATGCGGTAAAGCCAGTATAGCGCAACTAGCGCAAAAATAACATTGGGAAGTCGTGCGGCGAAATCGCTGGTGCCGGCCAATGCGAGCCAATAGTGGTTAATAAAATGGAACAATGGTGGATGAACGTCAACAAAGGGCGGCGTCCCTGGAATGGCGCTCAGACTGATCAGGATACCACGCAAACTTTGTTGGTCAATGTACACATTGATGATTTCATCCCACCACAATGCGCGCCCGCCTAATTGGAAAAATAACAAGGCGGCAGCCAGGAGCATGGCTCCCCATACGCCCCAACGTTCAACCCATTTAGCTGTGACGGATTTTTGTGCCATAAAATGTATTCCTCTAGCAATCAGGCCGCAGCCAGGTCTTGACCCGGTATCCGAGAATCATGCCGATCATTTGCAGGCCGATGATGAAAGCCTTCAGTTTATTGCCGGTAGCCATAGATTTTCCCACCCGGCGTTGATAATTGACAGGGATTTGAATCACGCGCATATGATGATGCAGCGCGAGGAGAATCATCTGCGGGCCAAAATACGACCCCCCAACAGTAAATTTTCCTTGAATAGTATCTAGTTTAACGCGATGAACCAGACGCATGGTACATCCCGCATCGGTGAAATTGGTAGTATTAAACAATACTTCGATCATTTTGGCAACAGCCCAATTTCCCCAGCGCAAAAACCAGCCCATATTAGCGTCTTTCCAGATGAATCCTTTAGCAGTGCGGCTTCCCAACACCAGGTCGGCATCGCCGGCATACACCAGCAGTTTGAGGATATCGCTGCCGCGGAAGGTCCCATCTGGTTCTGAAAGAATAACATAGTCTCCTGTC
The DNA here is from genome assembly GCA_034429475.1 of Anaerolineae bacterium. Taxonomy (GTDB): domain Bacteria; phylum Chloroflexota; class Anaerolineae; order B4-G1; family SLSP01; genus JAKQHY01. The sequence continues at coordinate 28,272 of DAOUGD010000305.1, read as the reverse complement.
GCCTCGCGCAAGCCCCGTTGACACGCGAATCCGTACCCCTGGCGCGGCTCGTGAATTTCGCGGGCGGAAGTTTGCGCCACCTCCTCCGAAGTGCCCGGGGCAGCGTTGTTGTTCACGACGATGATCTCATCTACGTAGCCGGTGCTTTCCAGTTCGTGGATACTTTGACGAATTGACTCCTTTTCATTGTAGGTCGGTAATACGACAGAAACAGTATGTTCTTTCCACATGCATTCTCTCTCTTGGTGGGGGATAGGACTTGTTAAGTCAATGAGCCGCAATCATACCTGATGTTTGCGAGCGACCACTACATTATGCGCACATAAAATACGTCGCAGACCGGGAAGCCGTTCAACTGTCTGCTCCAGTTTTTGAAAGGGACGTAACCAGCGTGAAGAAACGAAATCCGGGACGAATCCAGCTTGATATACGGTGACGCTCACCGGCAAATCGGATAGAGCCGCCTTAATTTCCGTGGGCGGAATCAAACGCTCTTCCCCTGTATCTTGTGGAACGTATGTCATAAGAATAGCCCAGTAAGGATTGTAGGGATTGTGATCCCAATAAACGGCGAGGCCCCCCCGGCGCACCACCCGCACCATCTCGCGGGTAGTTGCCCGCACCGCCTGGGGTTCGGCCACATGATGCAACATCGCAATGCAGAAGGCTACATCAAAACTCTCGTCTGGGAATGGCAAGCGCCCGCTGTCCCCCTGAACGGCCACCCCGCCCCGGCGTTGCGCCACACGTAACATAGAATACACCAAATCCACCCCGGCGATTTGCCAGCCTTGCGCCTGTAGACGCTCGGCCAGTTTACCCGTGCCGATGCCTACATCCAAAGCGCGCACCGGATTCGTGTGAGACTGCGCCAGCAGAAATCTCACCCGCTTTTGGACATAATGCTCCACGACGTGAGGAGGCAGGCTGAAATCATATTGGTCAGCAATCTCCTCAAAATGAGCATTGCGCTTAGTCATCATACCATACTTTCAGGCCGCACAGGGGGAAGAATGAAATCAGACATGCTCCATACAAGCCGCAACGCCATCAGGCGGCAGTAATCCCACGATAAACTCTGAGCGTCTCCTGAGCCGTGCGTTCCCACGAGAAGCGTTGGGCCTGGCGTAACCCTGAGCTTCGCAATTGTTCACGCAAGCCGGTATCATCTAACAATGTCGCCAGCGCATCCCTGATGGATGAAGGCTCGTAGGGATTGAAAAGCAGCGCGGCCTCCCCCACCACCTCCGGCAAGGATGAGAGCGCGGCGCACGTCACCGGCGTCCCGCACGCCATCGCTTCGATGACCGGCAGTCCGAAACCTTCATACAGGCTCGGGAAGACAAACACCGTGGCCGCCGCATAGAGCGCGGGCAGGTCGGCGTTAGCGACCGTTCCCAGCCAGCGCACCCGGCGGTCGTCCAGGCCGAGCGCGTCCGCCCGTTGGCGCGCTTCGGGATGCTCCGGCAGCCACGCGCCGGCAATGACCATGGGCGGCGCGTTTGGAGACAATTGCGCATAGGCCTCCACCAGAGCTACCAGGTTCTTGTGCGGCTTATTGCTCCCCAGATACAATATGAATGTTTCCGGCAAAGCATACCGCGTACGCACCGTCTGAACGGCAGCCTCTGACTGCGGGCAAAAGACTGGGTCGGCGGCCAGCGGAACAGCAGTGATGCGCTCTGGCGAAAGCCGGAAATGCCGTAGAAAATCCTGCCGCGTCGCCTCCGAAATTGCTATACTGTGCCGGGCCGTCCGTAAGGCCAACGCCGTCGCCCAGCGAAAGAGAAGTCGCGCCCGATGCGTACTGTGCTGCGGGAAAAGCATCGGGATCAGATCGTAGACCGTCAATAGCGTGGGAATTCCGGGGAAATAGGGCATCAAATAATAGGCGCTGTGATAAAGGCCGGCGTCCAAACGGCGCAAGAGCTGCGGAACGACCCATTGCTGTTTTACGGAAAAAGGGGAGGCGGCGACCGGTATCGCGGTTACGGCATGATGAGCGGGGAACGTTAACGGATAGGCTGGATCATAAAGGAGTGTGAGCCTTTCGCCCTGGTTAAGCTGCGGCCCCAGTGCGCGGACCAGATTCATCACATAACGGCCAATACCGGGGAAATGCGGCGTAGTTGTGCGAGCGTCTAAAACGTAATGCACCGTCGTCTACCACGAGCTTTCAATGAAGTTCTGCTGCACCTTCACGTACAACTCCAGCGTCTCCTGCGCTGTTTGCGCCCACGAAAACCGGGTCGCTTGCTGCAATCCGCGCGCACGCAGCTCAGCCTGGAGTGCCTCGTCGTTCAAGATTCGCCGCAGCGCCTCGGTCATCGCGTTGACGTTGTTAGGGCTGAACGTCAGCGCCGCATCCCCCACCACCTCCGGCAGCGACGAGGTGTTGGAACAGGCCACCGGCGTGCCGCAGGCCATCGCCTCCAGCGGCGGAAAGCCAAAGCCCTCGTACAAACTGGGGAAAACGAAAGCCGTCGCACCGGCGTAGATGGCGGGCAAATCTTCATCATCCACATACCCCGTGAGCAGCACATAGTCATGGAAAGTACAATTCTCCAATGCCGCAAAGAAATCGCTGGCGAGCCAGCCTGGTTTGCCCACAATGACCAACGGCGGCGCCTCGTGAGCCGCATAGAGGTGTTCCCATACGTACAAAAGGCGCGTCAAGTTCTTGCGTGGCTCAATAGTGCCCACGTAGAGCAGATAACGCTCCGGCAATTGATACCGCGCGCGCACCTCCGCCACGACCTCCAGCGGTTGAGCACGGAAATGTGCATCGGCAGCCTCATAGATCACTGTGATTTTTTCCGGCGGCAGTCGGTAGAGCTTGAGCAGATCGCGGCGCGTGGCCTCCGACACGGCAATGATGTGGTCGGCGCGCCGGCAGAACAGCGGCATCGCCAGGTTGAGATACCACCGGTTCAAGAGTTTGTGGTGTTCCGGCAAATGGTGGAAGATCAAATCGTGGACGGTGAGAATGGTGGGGATGCCGCGCAGCGGCAGCAGCAAATGCTCGGTAGCGTGAAACAGGCGCGCTTCGGGAAACATACGGTTGAGGGGTATCTGAGCCAGTTGTGCCATCCAGACGATCATCCGCCAGCTTTTGTAACTAAACCCCACCGTGCGGGAGGGCACATGGGCAAGATCCGACAGCGGTTCGATCCCGGCTTCCCGATTGTAGAACAGGGACAGCACTTCCCCCAGGCGGGGCGCCAGCGCGCGCGTCAAATTTTCGGCGTAACGGCCCAATCCGGCCCGGTGATGCACTGCGGCGGAAACATCCACGTAGATTGGCATAACCCGATTATACGCAAGGCAAGCTAACGGGCAAGTATCTTCAAAAATGGTATATAATGTCGCTCTATGAGCGAAAAAGAAACCACCCCGTTACGAGAACAGTACCTTCAACTGAAAGCCCAATACCCCGACACGCTGCTCTTCTTCCGCCTGGGCGACTTCTACGAAACGTTTGACGCCGACGCCGAAATTGCCGCCCGCGAATTGGACCTCGTGTTGACCTCCCGCCCCGTCTCCAAAGGCGAGCGCATCCCGATGGCCGGGGTGCCCCATCATGCCGTCGAGAACTACATCGCCCGCCTGATCGAGAAAGGCTATCGCGTCGCCATCGCCGAACAGATCGGCGAGCCGGGCGTGGGGCGCGGGCCGATGGAGCGCCGCGTCGAGCGCGTCGTCACCGCCGGCACCGTCACCGAGCCGACGATGCTGGACGAGAAGCGCCCCAACTACCTGGCGGCGGTCGTCATTGAAGGCGACCGTGCAGGCATCGCCTACGCCGAGCTTTCGACCGGCGAATTCGCCGCCACGCAGTTGAGCGACGGCGGCGACATCCTCAGCGCGGCGCGGCAGGAATTGGCGCGGCTGCGCCCCCGCGAGTTGCTCGTCCCCAAGGCCGGCGCGTGGAAAGAGCGCGATCCCGACCAACCGGCGACGCGCATTGAAGAGACGCTCATCTCCCTAGTGGACGCGCACTGCACACCCTGGGCCGCCTATCACTTTGAGGAAACCACCGCCCGCCAAACCCTATCGGAGCATTTCGGCGTGCGCACCCTGGAGGGCTTTGGGTGCGAAGGCAAGCCCCTGGCCGTGCGCGCGGCGGGCGCCGTGTTGGCGTATTTGCAGGACACCCAGCAGGGTTTACTGCCCCAAATGACCGGCCTGCGCACGTACTCCACCGAGCATTTTATGGCGCTCGATCCGGCGACGTGGCGCAACCTGGAAATCACCGAGACGCTGCGGCGAGAAAAGCGCGGCTCGCTGCTGGGCGTGCTAGACGCCACGCTCACGGCGATGGGCGGACGGCTGCTGCTCACCCGGCTGGCGCAACCGCTGGTGGACATTCCCGAACTCGAAGCGCGCCTGGATCAAGTGCAGGGTTTTGTGACGGAAGGCGTGCTGCGCGCCCAGGTACGCGCCGCCCTCCGGCGCGCGCCCGACTTGGAACGGATGACCAACCGCGTGCTGGCCGGCCGCGCCTCACCTCGCGATCTGACGGGAATCCGCGCCGCGCTGGAACTCGTGCCGGAGTTGCGGGAGAAGTTGGAGCAGGGGAGACAAGAAGAGGGGGAGAGGGGGAGAGAGGGAGAGTCGGAAGCGAAAGGATTCAGGCAATTATTGGATGGCCTGGAGCCGGTGACGGAGGTGGCGGCGTTGATTGCGGCGGCGCTGGTGGACGAGCCGCCGGCCCAACTGAGCGCGGGCGGGCTGATCCGCCCCGGCTTCTCCGCCGAACTGGACGGCATCCTGCTGGCGACGCGCGACGCGCGCGAGTGGATCGCCGGGCTGGAAGGCAAAGAGCGCGACCGCACCGGCATCAAAAGCCTCAAAGTGGGCTACAACAAAGTCTTCGGCTACTACATCGAAGTGACGAAAGCCAACGCCGACCTGGTCCCCGCCTACTACATCCGCAAGCAAACCCTGGTCAACGCCGAGCGCTACATCACGCCGGAGCTGAAGGAGTACGAAAACCTCGTCCTCAACGCCGAAGAGCGCATCTCCGAACTGGAAACGCGGCTGTTCCGGGAGCTTTGCGTGCGCATTGCGGCACACGCGCGCGCCTTGCTCGCCACAGCGCACGCCCTGGCGCGGCTGGACGTGACCGCCGCCCTGGCGGACATCGCCGCGCGCCAACATTACGTTCGCCCCACGTTTGAGGCCGCGCCCGTGCTGCGCCTTACCGGCGCGCGGCACCCCGTGGTCGAACAGACGCTCAAGACCCCGTTTATTTCCAACGACCTGGACATGGACGCAGCGCAGCGCATCCATATCATCACCGGCCCCAATATGGCAGGCAAATCGGTGTATTTAAGGCAAACGGCGTTGATCGTGCTGATGGCGCAAATCGGCAGCTTCGTCCCGGCGGAGGCGGCGCACATCGGCGTGGTGGATCGCATCTTCACCCGCATCGGCGCGTCGGATGAATTGGCGGCGGGGCAGTCCACGTTTATGGTGGAGATGGTGGAGACGGCCAACATCCTCAACCACGCGACGCCGCAAAGCCTGCTCATTTTGGACGAAGTCGGACGCGGCACCAGCACTTACGATGGGATGGCGATTGCCTGGGCCGTCATCGAATACCTGCACAACCACCCGGAGCGCCGGGCGCGCACGCTCTTCGCCACGCACTACCACGAACTGATCGAGATGGCGGAGCACCTGCCCCACGTCCGCAACTACAACCTGGCGGTGGCGGAGGAAGGCCACGAGGTCATCTTCCTGCACAAAGTCATCCCCGGCGGCGCGGATCGCTCCTACGGCATCCACGTCGCGCGGCTGGCCGGCATCCCCGCCCCCGTCGTCCACCGCGCCGAAGCGCTGCTGGCCCAGCTCGAAAGCGGCGAGTTCCGCCCCGGCGTCGCGGCCCAGGAACCGGAGCCGTTCCAGCCGATGCTGCTCGCCAAAGACCATCCCATCGTGGCCGAACTGCGCGAGTTGGACATCAACAGCCTCACGCCGTTGGATGCGCTGACGAAGCTCTATGCGTGGCAGAAGCAGGCGGCGGGGGAAAAGAAGCGCAAACATTGAAAATCGCTCGATTTGACTTGACGTGATTTCGCTTCCTTCATATAATGAGAATATCTTATTGCCATTGTACTGTTATCCTGTTGCGTCGGGAGGGGTGAAGCGTGGAAGGGCGTATTTTAATCATCGAGGATCATGAGGGAAATCGCAAGCTGCTCGAAAAGCAGTTTGCCGAGACCGACATCGAACTTGCCACAGCCATGACCGGCGAGGAAGGCCTCGCCAAGGCCATCAATTTTCTACCCCAGGTCATTGTGCTGAGCGTGACGCTGCCTGACATGGCCGGTGTGCAGGTCGCCAAACGTCTCCGGGCCATCAAACGGACGCAACACGTCCATGTAATGATGTTAGGAGATGAGGAGAATCGCCGTGAGCGGCTGGTCAGCCTGGACGCTGGCGCCAACGATTTCATCGTCTGCCCTTTTGACCCCGAAGAGGTCGTGTTGCGCATCGGCGCTGCGCTGCGCCGCGCTAACACCGCCAATCAAACCGATCCCACCACGGGCCTTCCCGCCGGCATCTACGTTCAGGATCAACTGCGTTCCCTGCTGAAAGAACCGGAAGGCGCCTGGGCTTTGTTGCGCTTCCGTATCATCAATATGGAACCGTTCCGCGAAGTGTACGGCTTTATGGCCGGCGCCGATCTGCTGCGCGCGATTGCCCGTGTGCTGGCCGAAGCGCTGGCCCGCGACGCGGTGGAGGAAGACTTTGTCGGCTACGGTGGGCGCGACGACTTCATCGTCGTCACCCGCAACGACCGCGCTGAGGCGCTACAACAGGAAGTGGCGCAGCAGTTTGAGACCGAGATTGGCGCTCACTATGGTTTCTTCGAGCGGCAGCGCGGCTCCATTGAGTTTGAGGGCAAGGAGTATCCCCTGGCGGCGCTGCGCGTCCGCTGCATCACCCCGGCGGATGGCCCCTTCTATGACATTCGCTCGCTGACCGAGGCGCTGTCCGGTTAATCTTTCCATTTCATCCCAATGACGCGCCTTGTCATTTTTACGTTGGCCTGGGCCGCAGGAATTTTCCTGGCAGCTCAGGCCATTCCTTTTTCCCCGGTCTGGTTCCTGCTGACGATCCCCGTGACGTTGGCGCTGCACTTCGGCTGGCGCGGCGAGAAGTGGATGCCCAAGGCCAACTTCGCGCTGATCGGCCTGCTGCTGGGTGTGACGCGGATGACGTTGGCGCAGCCCAGCATCACAGCCGACCACGTAGCTTTTTTCAACGATACCGACACGGTGACGCTGGAAGGCGTCATCCGGCGCGAACCGGATCGCCGCGCTGCGCTCACCAACCTGTACGTGGACGTGGAGGCCCTCGCGCTCCCCACCGGCGAGACGCTTGCCGTGCGCGGCGTGGCGCTGCTCAAGGCGCCGCCCTACACCGCCGTGCGCTACGGCGACCGCGTGCAGGCGACCGGCGCGCTGCAAACGCCGCCAGAATTTGAGGGCTTCTCGTACCGCGACTACCTGGCGCGGCGCAACGTCCATTCGCTGCTGCAAGCCGCCGACGTAACCGTGTTGGCTTCCCATCAGGCCAGCCGATTCTGGGAAGCGCTCTTCGGCTTCAAAGCGCACGTCCATACTGTGCTGCTCTCCCTGCTGCCCGAACCGCAGGCGTCGCTGCTCTCCGGCATCCTGCTGGGCGTCGAATCCGGCATTCCCACCGACCTGAACGACGCTTTTGCCGCCACCGGCACGAGCCACATCGTGGCGATCTCCGGCTTCAACCTGTCCATCATCGCCGCGTTTTTCGTGGGCGCGGCGCGGCGGCTGACCAAAGGACGCGGCGTCATGCCGGTGGCCGTCGGCGGCGTGTGGTTGTACACGCTCTTCGTCGGCGCGGCGCCCGCCGTGGTGCGCGCCGCGGTGATGGCGACGGTCGCCATCACTGCTCGGCACAACATCGGCGTGGGGCGCGTCCACGGGCCGACCTCGCTGGCGACGGCGGCGCTCTTCATGCTGCTGTTGAATCCTTACAACCTGTGGGACGTGGGCTTTCAGCTCAGCGTGCTGGCGACGTTGGGACTGATCCTTTACACCAAACCGTTAGAGGATGTTTTTGAGCGTTTTCTCTTGCACTGGCTGACGCCCGGCCAGACGCAATGGCTGATGTCCCTGCTCAGCGAGGCGCTCATCGTGACGCTGGCGGCGCAGATCACCACAACGGGCCTCATCGTGGGCGTGTTCCGCCGGCTGTCGCTCGTCACGCTGCTGACGAACTTGCTGATTTTGCCGGTACAAAGCTACGTCATGTTTGCCGGCGGCGTCGCCGTGCTCGTCGCCCTGATCGCGCCGCCGCTGGGCCGCCTGCTGGCGTGGCCCGCGTGGGGCTTCCTGACGTGGACGATTCAGTGCGTCACCTGGACGGCGGCCATTCCGGGCGCGTCGGTGGAACTGGCGAACGTCACGCTGCCGCTGGTCTGGGGATACTATGGGGTGCTGTTTGCCGCGACGTGGTGGTTTCAGCAGCCTACCGAAGCCCGGCACGACGTGTGGAGTTGGTTCAAACGGCGGGCGGGGGGACAGCTTCTCGTCTCGCTCGTTGTGCTGGCGGGGTTCTTCCTCTATCTCTACCGTTTGCCCGATGGACGATTGCACGTCCACGTGTTGGACGTAGGCCACGGCGACGCCGTCTTCGTCGAGACGCCCGGCGGTAAGCAACTCTTGATTGACGGCGGGCCGGACGCGCCGCGCACACTCTTGGCATTGGGGCGGGTGATGCCCTTCTGGGATCGTAGCCTGGACGCGGTCATTCTCACGTCGCCGGACAACGACCGGCTGAATGGGTTGGTGCCTGTGTTGGAACGCTACGCGGTAGACGTGGTCATCCAGGGGACAGAAGCGGGTGAGGGCAGCGCCTACACGCGCTGGCTGGAATTGCTGCGCGCGCGTCCGCCGGAAACGGTGGGGATGCTGGCGTCCGGCGACGCGTTCGCCCTGGACGGCGTGACGCTCACCGCGCTCTGGCCGGATGCGGGTGTCGCCGGGCCACTGGTGCTGCGCCTCACCTATGGCGACACGTCCATATTGCTGATGGGCGACGCCACCACTCGCGCAGAGGAGACGCTCGTGGCGCGCTACGGGCGCGGCCTGCGCAGCGATGCGCTCCTCATCCCCCGGCACGGTGCGCAGACCGGCACGACCGCGCCGCTCTTGCAAGCCATGCAGCCGGACCTCGCCCTCATCAGCGCGAATCGGACGGGCTATCCCGCCCCTGAAGTGCTGGCCCGCCTGCGGGATGTCATCATCTATCGCACCGACCAGCATGGGACGATAGGATTGGTAGCGGATGGGGAGACCGTGAAGGTGAAGGTGGAACGCAGGCCGTAAAACCGGGTACAACAAAATCCGGGAAGCGCCTGCGGGCTGCTTCCCGGATTTTTCTTGTGCTGTATCTGGCTTACGCCGCTTGCGGCGCCATAGAACGCTCCAAACGCCGCCCTAGCCACACCAGCGCGTGCCCGATCTGGCATAGCACCCAACATCCCTGCTGCGCGATCCAGGGCTGCGGCGTGGCTGCTTTCACCAGCCGCCGCTGCGCGCTCTGCCGCAGTGCATCCGCGTGGCGCTGCGAATCAATCTGCTTCAAAACATCTGGATGTAATCGTTGCAATTCCATTTTTCCCCTCCCGCCTTTATTTGCTCACGGATAACGCCCTACTTACAAAGGCTCTAGCGTCATTATAGGCGGCTTCATCTTGATTTACATCGGTCAGGTGGGGGGAATGGACACTGTCCTGGTGTCCATGTTTCCAGAAGTATTCCAATTGACGTAATTGGTTATAATCAGTGTCATCCGTTCCGTTGAATCCGAATGAGACAAGTTAGCACTTTGTCCTCCATCAATCACTATCAGCGGAGACTTTGAACTTGGGACGTGGGACTTTCGACTATTCTTCACGGAGGTGTAGGGTGTGGGCTGACTTTATATCCTTTTTGTTAATCGGGCTGGGCGCCGGCCTGTGTCTTCAGGGCATTCTGGCGCTGCGCGGGCGACTGACGCTGCGCGCCAGTTTTTGGGAACGTCCTTTTATCGCGCTTTGGGAAACGAAGGATAAGACTCGTATCCCAAAGATTTTGGGGCGTATGCGCATCATTTACGGCGTGTTTTTCATCACCCTGGGTTTCTGGAGTTTGTTGTAAGGGGAAACAGATGAACGCCATTGAACGTACCCTGACCGTCATCAGCCACCACCAGCCCGACCGCCTGCCGGTGGATTTGCACAACTTTCAACCCGCTGCCGCGCGGCTGGGGCTGCCGCTGCAAGAGGTCTTCAAGAATGGCGCCCTGATCGCCGAGTCGCAGTTCAAACCCGGCTTCATCCTCGGTCCCGGCTGCGCGTTGGATGCAAAGACGCCGGCGGATAACATTCACGCACTGGTGGAAGCGGCGAAGAAATTTGGGAGCAATGAATACCCTAACAATGAGAAATATCCAACATTACGCTGCTAAAACGATAACCCGACAAATCATCACACTCATCGCCAGCCTAATCGCTGGCGGTGGTCTTCTTATGCTATCAATTGATGTGGCCCAAATTGTCGGAATGAGTGTGGAAACATATAAACTCTCAATGGGATTTCCTGGAAGAGTGGGGTTACTAGCCATAATATATTGGGTATCCAGACAGCAGCATACAGAGGGGTTAGTTTATTTAGAAACTATCAAATTTGGCTTACTCTATGGTGGAGTAGCTGGAGTTATCTTCTCTGTTATTTATGGCCTTTCAGCTATAGTATCCGGCCACCAAGTGCTCTTCCTGATGGCAGAAATAACATTTGGCCTAATTCTATCTCTCATACTAGGACTCGCCGTAGGTATAATACACGCTTTTAGTTTATTTGTCACAAATTTTTCTTCTGAATTCCATAACGAGGAGATGAGCAATCTTGCTGCAATAGAAGCCTGTAGAGCAGATAAACTCCCATACCGTCAAAAGGTACACTTTTTCTGGGAAATGATCCAATTGGTTCTAATGCTCGTGATTTTGGGATGGGCTTTGATAGATATAGGGAGAGATTTAATTACAGTGATGGGAATGGTTTTTGCCTGTTGCATATTAGTCTGGGGCGTAATAACAGATATCTCAAATCTAATTAATCCCTACATCCTTTATGTAGAAGGAAACATCACAAAATCCTATCAAAGAATGTATCGAAGTCGTGCTTGGTTACTGCACTTTGGTAGTACAGATTTCCACACATATCCAGAGATATGGTACAAAATCACAAACGGAGAAAAATATCGTGTGTGGTATATAAAATTTGGAAGAAGCAAACGTGTTATTGCATACGAATGGATAGGTTATCAACAACAAAACACCCAGCAATATAGGCTTTAGCAATAATGTCGTCCCGCATTGGAAGCACCTTATGAATCGCTCACCCGCAGCCTTCTCTCCAATCCCCCCGTCGCCAACGACAGACTCAACGTCAGCACCATATACAGCGCCGCCACAGTGATCCACGTCTCGAAGATATAGCGCGTCGCCACCACGACTTGCCGCCCCATAAAGGTCAGCTCCTGGATGGAAACGACTGACGCGATGGCCGAGTATTTGATCGTGTTGATGAACTCGTTTGCCAGCGCGGGCAACACGCGTTTGACGACCTGCGGCAGCACCACAAAGCGCATTTCGTCCACCCACGACAACCCCAACGAGTAGGCGGCCTCGCGCTGCCCCCGTTCGATGGACTCAATCCCCGCCCGGATGATCTCGGCCATGTACGCTCCCTCGAAAAAGGCGAGGGTGAGGACGCCGGAGACAAACTGCACAAAGAGCGATTTCTCAGCGAACAAGATTGCCAACACCGCCTGTGCGCCGGACGAACGGCTGCGGATAAACGCCTCGATACCCAACAGGGGCATAAGTTGGTCAATGACGAAGAAGTAGAAGATGAAAATCAGCACCAGCGGGGGCAGGTTGCGGATCAACTCGACGTAGGTTCTGCCGACCATGCGGAGAAACAGATTGCGGCTGGTGCGGAACAGGGCGACGACAAGCCCGACTCCCAGCGCCGGGAGCGTGGCCCAGAATGACAGTTTCAGTGTGGTAGCGAGACCCTGCAACAGGTAGTTGGGAACCCATCGGCCCGTTGCAGGGTCACGATGAAACAGAAATTGGGGAATGGCGCCCCAATCGCTCCGGTATTCCAGCCCATACTTGACGCGATAAGCGACATACACCCCCGCTGCAAGGCAGAGGAGAATCAAAACGGCATCTATGGGACGGAACTTTGGCTTTCGGGTAAACAAAAAGGCTCCTTTGCGGTATTTTTGGTTTGCGGGCTTCGCCCGCAAACCAAAAATATCCTTTCTCTGGCGGCTTTAGCCGCGCTATCCGCTGAATGGGATGTCTATTCCCCTAACAGGGACTCCCAATCCTTCGTGCCATACCAGTAATCGGCGCGCTCTTTGAGCCAATCCTGATTGATCAGAATCCACGAATTGAAGAACGCAAGCGTGTCCGGGTCGCCCTTACGGACGGCGAAGGCACTGGGCATGGTGTCAAACAGTACACCATTCAGAGGCCGGTACAGCGTATCGGGATAGTCGGCGGCCCAGAACGCGGGGGTAGGGGACGAGGAAAAAGCCGCGTGCGCATTCCCGTTGAGCACGTCCTGGATGACGGCCTCGTCGGTGTCGAATTGGTGCAGTTGCGCTTTGGGAGCGTATTTCTTGGCCGCGTCTACCGGCGTGGCACCCATTCGCACCGCGATGACGACGTCCTCGCGGTTCAGGCCTTCCAAATCGGTCACGCCTGGCAGCATCGTCTTGTTGACCACCACATCAAAGCCGCCCCATTCGTAAGCGTCCGAGAAGTTGACCTTCAGCGCCCGCTCCGCTGTGACGCCCATCCCGCCAATGATCACGTCGAACTTGCCGGTGAGCAGCGCGGGGATGATGCCCGACCACTCGGTGGGCACGAACTCCACTTCGACGCCCATATCCGCCGCCAGCTTCTTGGCGACATCCACCTCGAAGCCGACCAGGTTCCCGTCCTTGTCCTTGAAGGCCCAGGGCACGAAAATATCCAGTCCCACCTTCAAGACGCCGCGCTTCAGAATCTCATCCACCTGACTCTGCGTCTCTTCGGCGGCGCCTCCACCCGACGCGCCGGAGCAGCCCGCCAACAATCCGGCGAGCAGCACGATGACGGTCACAATCCCTGCAACTTTCCGCAAACTACCTATGTTCCTCATGTTTCCCTCCTTGATAAAATTAAACCACGAATTGACACGAATCTTCACGAATCTAAAACGTAAAATTAGTGCAGATTCGTGAAGATTAGTGGTTAAAATCTTCATTCAAACGTTGGTGAATACCTCTTTCATAGAATCTGGCTCAGGAAGCGTTGGGTGCGCTCTCCTTGCGGATTCGTGAAGATGCACTCCGGCGTGCCGGTTTCCACGATTTGCCCGCCGTCCATAAAGATCACCCAATCGCTGACCTCGCGCGCGAAGCCCATCTCGTGCGTCACCACCACCATCGTCATCCCCGACCGGGCCAGGGCTTTCATCACGTCGAGCACCTCGTTGATCATCTCCGGGTCCAACGCGCTGGTTGGCTCGTCGAAGAGCATCACTTTGGGCGTCATCGCCAGAGCGCGCGCGATGGCGACGCGCTGCTGCTGCCCGCCGGAAAGCTGCGCCGGGTAGGCGTTGGCCTTGTCGGCGATCCCCACCATTTCCAGCAATTCCATACTGCGCTGCGTCGCGCCGGCTTTATCCTTCTTGCGCACCCGCATCTGCGCCAGATTCACATTCTCCAACGCGGTGAGGTGGGGGAAGAGGTTGAAGGATTGGAAAACCATCCCCACCTCTTTGCGAATTTCCAGCCGGTGATGCTTGTCGTCGTCCAGCGGGATGCCATCCACGACAATCGCGCCGCTGTCGGGCGTTTCCAGGCCGTTGAGGCAGCGCAGCAGCGTGGACTTCCCGGATCCCGACGGCCCCATAATCACGACCACCTGCTTCCGCCGGATTTGCGCCGAGAACCCGCGCACGGCCTCCACCCCGCCGGTGAACGTCTTGCTCACATTCTCAATTTCGATGATGTAGTCATCCCGTCCTGCTTCGCTCATTCCTGCTCCTTCGGTTCAACGGATTTAACGAATGTAACGGAAAAATCCGCTTAATCTGCTCAATCTGCTGACAAAAAGATTATGTCAATACTTTGAAGCGTTTCTCCATCGTATGCACGATGACGGACAACGGCACGGTGATCGCCAGGTAGATGACCGCGGTGGTGAACCACACCTCGAAGGTGAGGAAGGTGTCGGCGGCGACCACCCGCGCCTGCAAGGCCAGATCGCTCAGCGCGACCAGGCTGACCAGAGACGTGTTCTTGATCAGGCTGATGACTTCGCCGGTCAGCGGCGGCAGAATCCGCCGGATGGCCTGCGGCAAAATCACGTCGCGGTACATGTCGAAGCGACTCAGCCCCAGACTGTAGGCGGCTTCCCATTGCCCTTTATGCAGCGAGACAATGCCGGCCCGAAAAATCTCTGAGATGTACGAGCCTTCAAACAGGCTCAGCGCCATCACCGCCGAAGCAAACCGCCCCAGTCCCAGAATCGGCCCGATGACGAAGTAGAGCAGGTAGATTTGGACGACCAGAGGCGTGTTGCGGATGACTTCCAGGTAGAGCCGCGTGAGAATCCGCCCCATGAACGAGTCCGACAGGCGCAGCAACGCCGTCGCCAACCCAATCGCCAGCGCCAGCACCAGACTGACGCCCGAAATTTTGAAGGTGAATAGCAGTCCCTCGATCAGCTCCCCCGCCACCAGCCGACCATCCACCACCCGGAACAAATAGCGCGGGATGCGATACCACTGCCAGTAATACCCCAGTCGGGCGGTGCTAAGCGACAACAGCCAGACCCCGACGATGATCAGCAGGGCAAACTGGACGATGTCTTTGCCGGGCGAACGGAAAAACACGCTCTTTTGTCGCAGTTTGTGGAAGATAGCCGTTGCAGATTGTATGCGAGTCTTCATCTAAAAGGTAGCCTGCGGATTCGAGCGAGCCGCTTCTCGCTGCGTCACTTGCGCGATGACGTCGGCAAGGGTAATGTCGGTCAAAGCCGCTTCGACCAACTGATCCATCTGTTCAAACACCCCGGTCAGCACCGCCTGAATATTGCGTCCCACCGGGCAATACGGACTTGGCTCGTTGGGGTGCAATCCAAAGAACGTCTCTTTTTTCGTCAGTTGGTAAACCTCATTGAGAGTAATCTGCTCCGGGCTTCTGCTCAAAACGCTTCCCCCCGCGCTCCCGGAGAGGGTCTCTACCAGCGCAGCGTCCCGCAGCCGCCCCACGATCTGGCGAATCACCACCGGGTTCGTATTCACACTCCCGGCGATGAACTTCGAGGATACCGGCCCGTTGACTTTGCCTAACAACGTCAGCACATGCACCATTATCGTAAACTGACTACTTTCGCGCATATATGTAAGTATTTTAATTACATATTACAAGTTGTCAAGGGGGGAATTTGTTGACAATTGGACCATTACTTCGATTTACTGCCGGGGAGAGTCAGGAGGTGGTGATTGTGGGCCAACCATTCCTGGAGCGGAGAGCATTGGCGTGGTATGTATCAATAGAATGGGACGCAGATAAACGCTGATGAACGCTGATTTTTGAATTTATCTGCGTGCATCCGCGTCAATCTGCGTCCTAATTCTTGTTGCTGTTGCGGAATACCACTATGGCATAGGCGTCAGCGCGGCCGCTTCCCGAAAGCTTACCATCTTCTGGCCTTTTTCATCCCAAAGGTTGTACCCCAGCGATTTGAGGCTGGTGGGAATGGTCAACGGCGTGATGGTGCGAACTTCGGGCACTTCGTCGTAACAGCGTTGCAGGTTGTAGTTGGGGATGCGCGCGCGCAGGTGATGGATGTGGTGCAGGCCAATGTCCCCGGAAAACCAGCGCAGCGCCGCCGGCAGTTTGTAATAGGAACAGCCCTTGAGCGCGGCCTCAATCCGATCCCAGGCGTCATTCCGCGCCCAGTAAACGTCGGCGAATTGGTGCTGGACGTAGAACAGCCACAGTCCCAGCGTCGCGGCAATGATGATGATCGGGAACTGCACCAGGAAGTAGGTCTTGAAGCCAATGGTCAGGCTGGCGACGACGATGATGGCCAGCAGGGCCAGATTGGTGATGATGACGCTGACTCGTTCCTGCTTCCGCGCGTTTTTACTCACCAGGCGATGCATCACCAGGAACATGAACCCCGGCCCCAGGCCGAACATCACCAGGGGATTGCGCACCAGACGGTATGCCAGCCGTTTCCCTTTGGAGGCGGCGCGGTACTCATCCACCGTCATCGTCCACACGTCCCCCACGCCCCGCCGATCCAGGTTGCCCGCCGTGGCGTGGTGAACGATGTGGGAATGCCGCCACTCCTCGTAGGGCGTGAATGTGAGCACCCCCAAAATGTAGCCCACGATGGTATTGGCGCGGTCAGACGCGAAGAACGAGCGGTGGGTGCAATCGTGGAAAAAGATGAACAGGCGCACCAGAAACCCGGCGGCCAGGACGGCCAACGCCAGCGTCAGCCAGTAGGTGAACCCCGCCTGCACGGTGCGCACCATCAGATACACTGTGGCGAAGTAGAGCAGCAGCGTGTGGGTGAGCTGCCACACGGATTTTTTGAGATCCGGCTGCTCATAACGCGCCAGCGCCTTATACCACTCCGGTTTTGCTTCAGATTTTACAGACATAGGCCCCCTCCTCAGAAATCTTATGGACAACAAAAATAATAGCATCAATAACGGGGCCGGTTGTTTTTGATGAGCGAGCCTATGGAGTGCGCCAGGCTTACTCCTATTATAATGCGGTTTTTGTGATAGACTCAGAAGATGTTCAATCAACAGATTCGGACCACTTACGACCAGATTGCCGTGTCCTTTGTGGAAGCTCATGCTGGAATACCAGAGGCGGTTGTGGTCGCCGCCGACCAATTCTTGCAGATGCTCTCCGCCGCCCCGCGCCTCCTCGACGTGGGCTGCGGCCCTGGACGCGACGCGGCCTGGTTTGAGGCGCACGGCTGCTTCGTCACTGGCGCGGACCTTTCCCGTGGGATGCTGGCGCAAGCGCAGAACGTCGTCCACGGGTCGTTGACCCAGGCGGCCATGCAAAGCCTCCCTTTCCAGGATGCCGCCTTCGATGGACTTTGGTGCAATGCCGCACTTTTGCATCTGCCCAAACGTGACGTTCCCCACGCGCTGGCGGAATTTCACCGCGTCCTGAAATCTGGCGGCGCGCTCTTCCTCTCGCTCCAGGTTGGGGAAGGCGAAGTCTGGGAATCGCAATCCTACGGGCACGACGCCCCGCGCTTCTTCGCCCGTTATGCGCTTGAGGAAGCATCCGCGCTGCTGACCGGGTGTGGATTTGTCATCCACCGGCAAGACCCTTCGCGGTATTGGCTGCACTTTTTTGCTAGATAAAGAAGAACACAATTCTATCTAGGCATAAAACTGTGTTATGATGGTGACACATATTGAAAGCAGTCTTCCAAAAAGTTCGTTATATTGCTCATGCTCCTATTATCACTCAAAGGAGGCGACCCTATGAATTTCAATTTTCTCAAGAAAACCCCCAAACTCCAATCCGTACCTGAACCCGCGCAGATTTATACAGATATGAGGAACCAAATCTTAGCGTTGGTGCCCAATGAAGTCGGCATGAAGCAATCTTCAGAGTTACCGAATGTTTGGGGTGTGCTGATGGAAATGGGCTATCCAAAAGCCGTTGTTACTTTAGTTTCATTGGCTGATGGAACAGCGAGTCTATATTTTGGTAATGGAGGTGGAATCATCGGCGGCGGAGAACATGCTCTTGTTGCAAAAGCCTCCAAGTCTTTCGTGACAAGTTCAGAGCAATACCTCCAATATGTCTCTCCTACTCAATCACATCCACTACCTTCTGTGGGAAGAGTGAAGTTTTACCTCTTGACATTCTCCGGGGTATTTACGGCCGATGTTGACGAGAAGGAGTTGGGGAATAGGAAACACAATTTATCCCAACTTTTCTATAACGGGCAGGGGGTGATCACCCAACTCCGATTAATGCAGGAGCAGAAGAAGTAATCCTCGGCCCTGCTTTAGCTTTTTTGTCATCCCCTCGTGAAAGGAAAAAATCATGATCACCCAAATTCTTATCACCCTCCTTATCGGCTACCTCTTTGGCTGCATCGAGACTGCCTACTTCCTCGGCAAACTCGTCCGTCACATTGACATCCGCCAGGAAGGCTCCGGCAATGCCGGCGCGTCCAATGTGGTGACGGTGCTCGGTTTGAAGTACGGCGTAATCACCGGCGTGGTGGACATCCTCAAAGGCGTCCTGCCGGTCGTCATCGTCCGCGCGCTGTATCCCGCTGCGCCCGCGCTGGCCTACGCCGCCGGAATGGCGGCCATCGCCGGCCACATCTTCCCCTTCTATCTCGGCTTTCGCGGCGGGAAGGGCGTCGCCACCCTGATGGGCATGATGCTCGCCTACGACCTGCGCCTCGGCGCGCTGTTCGTCGTCGTGATGGCGGCGCTGGCCTTCGGCGTAGACTACGTCGCCGTCGGCTCCGTCACTGTCTTCACGATGCTCCCCATCGTCACCTTCTTTCTCAAGCTCCCCCTCGCCTGCCAGATTGCCGCCCTGACCCTCGCCGTCATCGCCTGGATCAAACACGCCGAAAACCTCCAACGCATCCGCAACGGCACCGAACTTCACGTCCGTGCTGCCTTTAAGAAAAAGTGACCCACTGGAGGTGAACCGCCAATGAACCGCCGCACTTTCTATCGCCTGAGCCACCTGCCGCCCCGCATTGCCTACGCGTTGGGCCTGGGGCCGCTCATCGGACGGCTTGTCCTGCTGCTGACCACTACCGGTCGCAAATCGGGACTGCCCCGTGTGACGCCGTTGCAGTATGAAGAGATTGCCGGCGACCTTTACGTGGGATCGGCGCGTGGTTTGAAATCGGACTGGGTGCGCAACATCCAGGCAAACCCCACCGTTGCAGTCCGCGTCAAGTCCGAACGCTTCCAGGGCACAGCCCGCATCGTCACCGACCCGGCGCGCATCGCCGACTTCCTCGAAGTGCGCCTGCAACGGCATCCCCGGATGATTGCCGCCATTTTGCGCTCCGACAACGTATCCACCCCTCCCACACGCGCCGATTTAGAGCATTATGCCGCCCACCTAGCCCTGGTCATCATTACCCGTAATTCGTAATTCGCAATTCGTAATTCGCTATTCAAGGAGCCCCTATGAACCCCGAAACCTTTTCCATCCTCCATCACTCCCACGACCTGCGTCTGTCGGCGTGGGGGCCGTACACCAAACGCTACATGGGCATTTCCCACATCCCCGACGTGAGCGCGGGCCTGCGCTTCGACCTGAGCGTGTTCCCCGGCCTGTACCGGCGCGGCGTCCAGCCGCCCAATGTCCTCTGGGAATCGGGCTACCACCCATGGGAAGCCGCGCCCGACCTCTCGTACTTCCGCCACCGCCACGAAGTCATCTGGAAGGATCAGGTCTACTGCAATGTTGATTTCTGCCGCCTGGACGAATCCGCTGCCCTCATCCGCACCGAGTGCGTGAATCGCACCGACGGTCCCCAGAGCCTTTCCCTTTACTGGATGGCGTCGCTGCACTTCCCGCCGCTGCGTACGTATTCGAGCGTCCCGCTGCAAATGAGCCGCGCCAGCGTGCCGGAAGGCGGCGTCTGGGTCGAAGCCCTCGCCTACGCCGACGTGACCCTCGGCTTCGAGGCGCACCGCGCGAGTCTCTCCTACGACGGCCTGCAGCGCGGCGAGATTCGCGCGCACGGCTTCACCGGCGGCCTGGGACTGGGGCAGGGCTTCGGGATGACGCCGGGCGACAATGTGACCTACCGCGTCTCATTGCCCGTCCCGCTGGCGGACGCCGCGCTCGTCCTGCGTTACCGGCTGCCCACCGGCGACCGGCTACCCCTCGCGCTTTCCGGCGATGTCACCGGCAACGTGACGTTGGCCGGCAGCGGCGACCTGGACGTGCAAGCGATCCCCCTCGGCGCGCTGTCCACTGGGATGCTGACCCTCACGCTCACACCCCAGGGCCGCACTGCATTGGAGCTAGATGGCTTCGCCATCGTCCCCCAGGACGCCGCCGATCAGGTACGCTTCGCGCCGGCCCCCTGGAATCCTGTCCCGGAGCGCCTCCCCGACCCCCGCGACGACACACTGCTGCTCCGCTACGAGCACATCCCCAACGTCTACGGGCTGGCGTGGGATGGCTCCGTCTCCTTCAAGGTGCGCGAGTTCTACTGCGACGACCTCGACACGACGCTGCGCCACAAAGTCCACGAACATGTCCAGCTCACCCTCACCGGGCCGGGCGAAGGGCACTATACCAACATCTTCAGCCGCCCCGTCTTCGTGGAGGCGGGCGCGACGCGCGTCCTCTACGGCCTGGTCTGCACGGGCGACGCCGACACCGTCTCCGCGCGGCTCGCCGCCTTCGACCCTGCATCGCCGGAATGGGACGCCGTGGCCGCCGTCGCCCGCGCCCGCGCCGTGGACTTCGCGCCCAATCCCTCCGGCGAGCCATACCGCTTCGGCCAGGAGCGTATGGCCGCGACGCTGCTCACCAACATTGTCTATCCGGTGCGCACGCGCGGCGCGTGGATTCGCCACAGCACGCCGGGCCGCTGGTGGGACTGCCTCTACACCTGGGATTCCGGTTTCATCGGCCTGGGGCTGGCGGAACTCGACCTCGACCGCGCCCTCGACAACCTCAACGCCTACACCACCGAGCCGGGGACGAAGGACGCGGCCTTCATCCACCACGGTAGCGCCGTCCCCACCCAGTTCTATGGCTTCCTGGAACTCTGGCAGCGCACGCAATCCCGCGATTTTCTGGCCTACTTCTACCCCCGGATGCAGCAGTACCACCGCTTTATGGCCGGGCGGTTGGGCAGTTCGACCACGCGCAGCTTCAAATCCAACCTGCTCCGCACCTGGGATTACTTTTACAACTCCGGCGGCTGGGACGATTACCCGCCGCAGGTCTACATCCACGCCAAAGGGCTGGAAAGCGCTGTGACGCCGGTGATCACCACAGCGCAGGTCATTCGCACGGCCAAGATCATGCGGATGGCGGCGCTGGCCCTGGGCGAAGACCCCGCCGAATACGACGCCGACATCGCCGCGCTCTCCCACGATTTGCAAACCTACGCCTGGGACGAGGAAGCCGGCTACTTCAGTTATGTTTTGCACGATACAGACGGTCATCCGACAGAGATTTTGCGCCACGAATCCGGTGCGAACTTCAACATGGGGCTGGACGGCGCGTCGCCGCTGACGGCGGGGATTTGTACGCCGGAACAGGAAGCGCGCCTGGTCGCCGCGCTGATGTCGCCGGAGCGGATGTGGTGTCGCTACGGCCTTTCGACCGTGGACCAGTCTGCGCCCTACTATCGGGACGACGGCTACTGGAACGGCGCAGTGTGGATGGCGCACCAGTGGTTCGTCTGGAAGGCGCTACTTGACCTGGGCCGCGCCGCCGAAGCGCACCGCATCGCCCAAACCGCGCTCGACGTGTGGCAGGCCGAAGTCGCCGACTCCTACAACTGCTTCGAGCACTTCATCGTGCAGACCGGGCGCGGCGCCGGGTGGCATCACTTTGGCGGACTGTCGGCCCCGGTGCTGAATTGGTATGGCGCGTATCACCGCCCCGGCCGGCTCACGGTGGGCTTCGATACGTGGATTGAATCGCTATCTGTTGCGCCGGACGACACGGCGCTGTCGGCTCGATTGCAGCACTTCGGCGCACCGCATCACGCGCCCGTCGCCCTCGTCACCCTCAAGCCGGGGACGTACACCGCGACGTGGAACGGTCAGCCGCTCCCCGTCACCATGCGCTACCCCGGCACGCTGGAAGTCCAGTTCCCTGCCGGCGCCAGGGCCGGGGAATTGGCAATAATCCCAAATCGCGTATAAATTGAATAGTTGATCCTAACATTCCGTAAATCCTGTTATATTTGTGGAGGTTCTTGTGATACCCAATCAATGGTACGTGGTCATGGATTCTGGTCAGGTGAAAGATGAACCGGTGGGCGTCACTCGTATGGGCGAGAAGCTGGTTTTCTGGCGGGATAACGCCGGCAAAGTCAGTTGCCTGCGCGATAAATGCGTCCATCGCGGCGTCGAACTCAGCAAGGGGAAGAAAGTGGAGGGGTGTTTGCAATGCCCGTTTCATGGATTCCTCTACAACCCGGCAGGCGCCGTGGTGCGGATTCCGGCCAACGGGAAAAACGCGCCGGTCCCCGAACGCTTCAAAGTCCACAGCTACCCCACCTACGAAGCGCACGGCTTTATCTGGATCTGGTGGGGCGAGACCCCGCCGGAGAATTTAGCGCCGCCGCGCTTCTTCGATGACCTGGACGACGGCTTCACCTACGGGCGAGCGTATGATCCCTGGGATGCTCACTATTCCCGCGTCATCGAAAACCAGCTCGATGTCGTTCACCTGCCGTTCGTTCACTACAACACCATCGGGCGCGGCAACAAGACGCTGGTGGACGGCCCCATCGTCCAGTGGGCGGACGAAAAGGAGCATTTCTGCTTCTACGTCTACAACCGGGTGGACGATGGCACGCCGCCGCGCCGCCCAGAGGACATGCCGCCCCCCGATCCGGGGCGCGTTCACCTGTGCTTCATCTACCCCAACCTGTGGCAAAATTACATCAGCGACAAGGTGCGGGTGATGGCCGCTTTTGTGCCGGTGGACAACGAACACACCCTGCTCTACCTGCGCTTCTACCAGCGCTTCCTGAAAGCGCCCATCCTGCGGGACCTGGTCAACGCGCTGGCGATGCTGTTCAACGTCTACGTGGCCCACCAGGATCGCCGCGTCGTGGTGACGCAGCAGCCCAAGCCCTCGGCCCTGCGGATGGACGAGAAGCTCATCCAGGGCGATCGCCCCATCCTTGAATATCGGCGCGGACGGCAGAAATTGCTGGACGCCGCCCAACCCGGGGAAAAGAAGGAGTAGTAAAACGTAAAACGTGAAACGTGACGACGTCACGTTTCACGTTTTACGTTTCATACAGCCAGAATCACCTCAGTCTGCTAGCGTCTCTTCTTCGCTCGCGTGCATTTCCATCATCGCCTCCCACGTCGCCGTTTCCCAACGGTTTTTTTGCTCGCGGAGTTTTTCCAATAACAACCTCTGCGTATTTTGGGTGTCTTCAAATCTTACACCCTGGACGTACTTGATCAGTTCGTCCATCTGACGCAGGCAGTGCTTTTGCGCCCCCCGTTGAATCTGCGTGATGCGCGCAGCGCTGCTGCCGCGTTGTTGTTCCCTAGCAATGCGCGCCTGAAACGGCGCGCTCCATGCCGTCGGAACTTTTTCCTCTTCAGTGACCTCGCGCAGCGCATCCAATCGTTCCTCTAAGAATTTTTGCACGTACTGTGTAGCCCAACGGTTCGCCCAGTACATCAACCACGTAAACGCGGCTATGATACCCACAAAAATCAAGATCATCCAGCCCATAGATTTTCCTCCTGAAAAATAAAAAACTGCCCGTTTGCTAAATCATATTCCTCAGTGTGTTTAATATAAGGTTAGAGAACGGTATAGTACGAAGGTACTATTTACCAAATTCTATCCTTGTGTTATTCTTTAGTTAGAAAGGATAAATTTTTTCTAACCTTCAGTGAGGAGTAACCCAATGAGCGGGAGCAAATGGGCGGGAATGGCCTTCACAGGCGCAGTCGTAGTTTTGTTGACCTTCCTCTTTTCGCAACCCAGCGCCGCAGCATCGCCCTCACCTGCCTCTACCGAAGGTATCACCTCCACCACAGTTTCGGTATTTATACCACTGGTAGCCAAAAATTACACCCCAACACTCGCAACTTATCCCAACGATCCCTATTACCCCAATCAGTGGGCCGTGCAGAAAGCCGGCATACTTTCGGCCTGGAACCAGTCTCACGGCGACCAGATTCTGATCGCCATTCTGGACACCGGCGCCGATCTTGCACACGACGATCTGAAGGACAAACTACGCAGTGACATTGACTGGGATTTTGTCAACGACGACGATGACGCGCAGGATGATTATGGGCATGGCACCCACGTCACCGGAATCGCAGCCGCCGCCACCAACAACGCGCAGGGCGTGGTCGGCGTGGGGTGGGGCGCCGAAGTCCTGCCGTTGAAGGTGTTGAACAACAAAGGCAGCGGCTCCATCGCCGACATCATTGCCGCGATCTACTATGCGACCGATCACGGCGCACACATCATCAATATGAGCTTGAGCACCAGCGCAGAATTCGACCTCCAGTGTTCGCAACTACCAGCCCTGGTGGAAGCCTTAGAATATGCCTACTACCACGACGTTCTGACCGTCGTTTCGGCCGGCAACGATAGCAACGACGCCGGCAGAGTCATCCCCGCCAATTGTCCTTATGTGCTCACCGTCGCAGCCACCGATGCCAATGATGCTATCGCTTCATTCAGCAATTACGGAAGCGTCGTAGACATTGCAGCACCTGGCAAATCCATTTACAGCACCTATCTCGGCAACAGCTACAGCACCAAGAGCGGCACCTCGATGGCGGCCCCTATCATCGCCGGCGTTGCTTCTCTGGTGCAGGCAGCCCATCCGACCTACACCGTCACCCAGGTTGCCGCAGCGCTCGTTGACCAGGCGGTGGATTTGGGCGACCAGGGATGGGACCCGATTTTCGGATATGGGCGCGTGAACGCAGCGCAGGCCGTACAACGGGGAGCCAGTGAGAAATCAGACTGTGGGCGCGACGCTCTGACGCCCCAGGCAACGCCCTCCCAGATGAGCCTGATTCAACCAGATGCACGCAGCTATGCAGCACAACGGCTGCTGGTGCGCTTCACGACGGAGGAAGCGGCGGCAACGCTGATGGGCCGCCAACAGGCCGCCGAAGTA
Organism: Anaerolineae bacterium; assembly: GCA_034429475.1. GTDB lineage: Bacteria > Chloroflexota > Anaerolineae > B4-G1 > SLSP01 > JAKQHY01. The sequence continues at coordinate 3,272 of DAOUGD010000305.1, read as the reverse complement.
AAGTCATTGGGGAACGGTGTATACCTCTTGTCCGTAGCAGCCGGCGCCGAGTGGGAAACCGCTCAACAGTTGTTGGAAAGCGGGGGAGTGACCTACGTTCAGCCAGATTTTACGGTATCGGTGCACTGAGAGCCATCCCAACAACCTTGTGCAAAAGCAGCAGTGAAAAGTTGCAAACAAAAAGCGGGGAGTGACAACCACTCCTCGCTTTTGCCGATTTAAAAGGGGTAGCCCCAAGAAGATTCAGCTCTCTTACAGCTTTTGACAACTTACTTACTTCTGCTTGTTCTTGCAGAAGACCCCTTGTTTGGTTTGCAATAGATTGAGTATCTCTTTCAATGTATTGTTTGTTAGCTTCCTGGTATTGCTACCTTTTCACTAACTTACGGCTTCTTTCTAACTTGTTGTTAGATGTTTACCGCTTACCAACTTGGGTTATTTTTCTGTTGTCTCCCCTGTAAGGACTTTTTCTGTCTTGGGGCTATCTTTACTATAAGGCATTTTTGGGCTTTTGTCAATACCTGTATGACAAACTTCTTTAAAAGAACGTTTTTTGTCATATCATTCGATCCTGGCATAAGGCGGCAACAAATAGGAAGGACGAGAGCCGGTTCAAGTAGGCCAGATTGGCATCGTCAATGTCGGGTTCGGCGGCGATCAGAGCGACCAGGTGGCGTTCAGCGCGCCGGACAATAGCGCGCGCCAGATGGCAGGCAGCGCCGGCTGGGGAGTCGCCGGGCAGCACAAATTCGTGCAAGGCTGGCAAGTCTTGCTCCAACTCGGAAATCAGGCTTTCTAACCATTGTAGGTCGCCATCCTCCAGACCGGGGTAGCGAGCGCGGATGCGGGGCGCCGCCGAGAGGTGCGTCATCAGTCGGGAAAGGTGACGCTGGATAGTCGGCAGAGCCTGGCACAGATATTCTGCCTGCACAACCGTGCGTGCTACGCCAATAGCGCAGGTCGCCTCATCCACCGCGCCGAGAGTTTCCATCAGCAGGCTGTTTTTCGGCAGCCGCCCAGACTCACCCAACCGGCCGGTGTCGCCGGTATCGCCCTTGCCGGTGTAGAAAGAGGGTTCGGGCATGGCCTACTGCCCGATCAGTTTGACATAGCTGGCACGCTCAAACGCCGCCGGGCTGGTGCTGTTCTTCAAACTCAGCAGTCCCCTGATTTGTCCCAGCTCGGCATAACCGTGCTCGTCCAGCCACGCGGCTGTGCCCTGCACCAGTCCGTCGAGTTTTTCGATCCCCTCATCTAACAGGACCGAACACACATTCACCACATCCGCCCCGGCCATCACCGCCTTGATGACATCCGCTACCGTATGCACGCCGGTGCTGAGGGCCAGGGAAGTGCGGACTTGCCCGTAGAGGATGGCGACCCACCGCAACGGCAGGCGGATTTCGGCGGAAGTGCTTAACACGACGCTGCGCTGTGACGTCAGGCTTTCGACGTCGAGGTCAGGTTCGTAGAAGCGGTTGAAGAGCACCAAGCCGTTGGCGCCCGCACACTCCAACATTTGGGCCATGTGCGGGATGGCGGTGAAAAATGGGTGTAACTTCACGGCAATGGGCATGGAGATTTGCTGGCGCACATCATGAAGCGCAGAGAAATATAGGGATTCGATTTGCGCGCCGGTCAGCCGGTGAGTGGTGGGCAGGTAATAGAGGTTGAGTTCCAGGGCGTCGGCCCCGGCTTCTTCTAACCGTTTGGCGTAGCGAACCCAGCCGCCTTCGCTGTGACCGTTCAGACTGGCGATGATGGGGACGTCTACAGCGGCTTTGGCCTTGTAGATCAAATCCAGGTATTGCGTTTCGTTGCAGCGGTACGCGCCCAGCTCAGGAAAAAAGTCAATGGACTCGGCGTAACGATACTGCGTGTCCTCAATAATGTCATCCAACAAAGAGGCGCCCTCTGCAATTTGTTCCTCGAACAACGAAAAGAGAACGATGGCCCCTGCCCCGGCGTCGGCCATCTTTTGGATGTCATCGAGTTTACAGGAAAGGGGCGAAGCGGAAGGCACGATAGGGTTTTTAAGGGTAAGCCCCATATATATTGTGGTTAAATCACTCATCGCGGCTCCTTCGAAATATCTGCCAAAGCGGGGGGTAAAGGCTATCCAATCAAGTACGCTTTACCTGGTTCACATCCATCCCGGCTTGATCAAAATCACTTATTTGCGCACTGTGATGCCTGACGCCATTGCATCTAACTCCCCTGAAATCAGGGGAAGTGTGCTATGGTGCGAAGCATTTAAATCGTCAAACTCGACTCCGTTGTAATAGATCACGTTTAATTCTTTGTTCTCAGAAGCATACCAGACATAAAATACCACGTCCAGGCTCACGGCGCCATAGCTATCAACCAGTCCATGCCACACGGTTGCAGGGGCTTTGAGCAAAGAAGGCAGACCCCACCGGGGATTATCCACACCAACATCCATATTGGTGTTGAACCTGCCTGTGATCTTCCAGCCTAAATTGCCGTCTATTTGGATCTCTGAAACATCCACCGGAACCGAGGTGTCCAACGTGACAAGAGGTTGTTGCAATCCAAACGATTTCAGCCATCCTTTTTGGTCGGCAATGGCAAGTACGAAAATCGCCTGGGGGTCAATGCCATTGTCCGACAACGCATACGTAGTATTGTCCGCATCCTCAATGGTATATACGCCAAACCAGGCTTGAAAATAATCCGATTGGGGATTGAAGCGTTCCGAATACCTATATCCTGTGGCCGGTTTAGGAAAGAAATAGTAATTCTGCCCTGTGGCGCCAATTCCCTCTGAGTGCCACATATCGTCCATTCTTATGTTATAAGGTTTTTTGGACCAGTCTGAAGCGACGTATTCAAAAGTCGGATCCTCTCGTCCCGCAATCCAGAGCAATATTGGGGTATCGTTGTCTCTCCCGAAAACCAAAATTAACGCTACTGACAATAGAAACAAAATGAGTACGATAGATTTTGCACTGAGTGCGATGGATTTCATACTGAACATCCCTAAGCCAGACTCGTCGTAAAATTCTCTCAGCTTTCATAAAAAGATTCGAGCAGGCTCTACTTTTATGATAAAGTAACTTGCAGAAAATAGCAAGTGTTGACAGCCGGTTACTTTGCCTCATAATGACGCCCATGAAACTACGCTACTTTGCCATAGTGCTCATAGGATTGCTGCTGACCGGCTGTGACGCCGAAGCTTTGCCGGTGGACTTACCCTTCTTCCCTTCGCCCACGCCCACCCACACCGCCACGCCTACCCCCACCGCCACGCC
>DAOUGD010000304.1:0-17281 GCA_034429475.1 Anaerolineae bacterium | reverse complement strand
CCCGCCAACGAAAAAATACCCTTCAAACCGCGCCTTTAGGCGCAAATCGCAGGCCAAAACGAATTTTCAGATAGATTCTAAATACGCGATTGGTCTACTAACATTCTAGCCAGAAAGAGTCATCAATTTATTAACCAAAGACAAAAATATCCTTAAAATCAGAAGCGCCGCGCGGCGACGAGAAAAGCCCCTTCAGCACACGTTGCTGGAGGTGAAGGATTTCTATATGGCTGGCCTATGGGTCAAAGGATTTGGCGTGTCTGGCGGCAGCCTCGGGGAAAGACATCATTCAAGAAAACTGCAAGACAAATGGGCGGAAGTTTAAGGCGGAGTAGGCGCACGACTGGTTCGTTGCCGCGCCGGCGCTTGAGACCGTAGAAGCCGTTCAGGGCGTCGCCAACAGAAAAGCGCCGGCGCGCAGGTCGCGCGCGGCCCCCCAGGCGCGCGCCGTGGTGCGGCAACGTTCTGTCGAAAGTTGACCGCTGCTCGCGCCGGGGTAAGCCACAAAATAGGGTGAGATACCATAGGGGAAGAGCAGCGCGAGCAGTACACCCTTCCGCGCACAAGCTGCCTCTGCATAGTCAAAGCGCGGCAGCAGCTCATCCCGCAATTGAAGTCCGAGACTCTCTACACCCTTCCCCGATCCGGCAATGATTCAAACGCGGGCACGTCCACCACAAAGACCTGTCCGTAGCCCTGCGGATCGGCGGTGTAGACCACCTGCGTGCCCGTCGCGTTGAAGCAGGGGTGGACGTGGACGCGCTGCGTGTGGAACGAGCCGCGATGCCACGCCAACACTTTCGGCCCCTCGAACTGTCCGTTTTTGAAGCGCCATAGCAGCAGATACGGGTCTTTGGCGTCGCCATCGCCGACCACCAGGTCGAGCATATAGCTGTGGAAGTGCCAGCAATGCCCCTCAAACGGCGCCTCCACCTGGTCGGTGTTGTCGTAACGGATCGCGCCGTAGACCGGGCCGGCGGGCGTCTTGCCGTGGTAGCCGATGTGTTCGCCGTCGCTCATCCAATATTCGTGCCCAATCGCCTCATCCGGCGCGTTCGGGCGAATTTGCCACACGGCGCGCGTCGCCAGATCCAGCCCCCAGATGCGATTCTCCACCAGATGCCACGGCCCTTCGTGGCAGAACGTGAGGATGTTGGGCAGCTTGGGCGAGGCGTTGAAGTGACCGAGCCAGTAGTCCTCCTCAAAGACTGTCTCCGGCTCGCCGCCGTCAATCGGGATTTTGACGATGAACGAGTGCGGATGCGCCTCCCACGTTTCGCGGAAGCCGACATAGCCGTGCCCCAAATCCACCATAAAGCGGTCGGAGAGGTCTTGAGTGTAGCCCGCGCAAAGGTACTTGCCGTCCGCCGTCGCGTTGGCGCTGCCGCCCACGTAGCCCGCCGGGCGCGTGTAGAGCTGGCGCGTCGCCAACGTCGCCAGATCCAGCGCCGTCAGCACCCCTGCCTGCGTGAAGTACAGCTCCTCGCGCGCCGGGTTCTTGCTCAAGCCGCCGGGTTCCCCCAGCGCCGGGTCGAGGTCGGTGAGCTGTGTGATGTCCCCGCTTTCCAAATCCACCCCGAAGAGATTCGTGCGGTTCTCCCGGTCGGAGTAGAAGACAATTTTGCGACCGTGGTCATACCAGGAGGGGTAAGTAAAATAGAAGTGGTTGCTGTGCCCCTTGTAATGCGTATACTGCCGCACGGTCGCCCCACTGACGGGGTCTTTGGACACCGTCAATTCCGATTCCCAATGCGAACCCACCTGTAGCTTTGCCATAATGCCTCCATTACCCTATTATTGCCCGCGGCGGTTTTGATTGCCGCGACGGCGAGTTATCAACCAACCCAATCCCACACTCAACAGCGCGCCCAGTCCCGCAAGGAGCGCGCCGAATTTCGCCAGGTCTTGTCCAATCTTGTCCTGAGAACGCGCCGCCAGCACAACCACCCATCCTTTACGACCGAAAAGTTCCGCTGTAGCGGCTCCGATGCCGGTGCTTGCTCCGGTCACGATCACAACGCGTGGTGGCATGGTATCATCCTCCATAGATTTTGATGTCGTCGTTGAACACCCCCGCACGCGATTTGCGCCGGGGGGCAGGGTGACTATACACCCAAAAACAGTTTTGGAAAAACCTCGTCAAAATGCCAGCTCCGAAGTTGGAAAGTCTCGGAAGTCTTGATGGGACTAAATTCCTATTGCAGTATAGGTTAAAATAGGGTATGATATAGTCAGATTCCAAAACTTAGCTAATGAAAGGAGAACTGAAATGTTGTACTTACCGCGTGAAGAAGGTCAAGGGTTGGTGGAATATGCCCTCATCCTGGTGCTCATCGCTATCGTCGTCATCGTCATCCTGACCACGCTCGGTGGCGTGATCCAGAACGTCTTCAGCAACGTCGTCAGCGGCCTGGGCTAATCCCCCCATCGTCAGACCGAGAACAACAAGACCCCACATCTGTGGGGTTTTATTTTTTGTTCTGAGTTCAGGGGAAAACGTGCGTTAGCCAGCCCCTGGCAGTTGGCCTTCAACCAACCCGTATGATTGGGTCACGGCGACCCTGGCTGCAATCAAAGTCGTCAATGGCACGGCCAGCATCAGCCCCACACTGCCCACCAACGTGCGCACGATTTCTTCAGCGATCAGTTCGCGGTTGATGGTGAGATACCACGGCTCCGGGTACAGGTAAAACAGAATAATCAGCGGCAAAGCGGCGCCGGCATAGGCCAGGATCAGCGTGTTGACCATCGAATGGAGGTGCGCGCTCCCGACTTTCATCCCCCGCCGATAGACTTCCGGCCAGGGCAGCGCGGGATCGGTGCGGTGAATCTCAAAGGCAGCCACGGCTTGCGCCAAGATCACGTCGTCCAGCACGCCGGCCGCGCCAAGGATTATCCCCGCTAGCAGCAGTCCGCGCATTTCAATGCTCACCCCGATGGCCTGGAGATACAACGTTTCCTCGGAGCCAAAGCCGGTCAGGTGCGCCATACCAGTCCACGCCGCAGCCAGCAGGCCGGTGAACCCCAGACTGACCGCGCCGCCCAGGAAACTGGTGTGCGCCACGGCGTTCCACCCTTGGATCAGATAGAGGGTTGCGCCCAGGAGCAGCGCTGCCCCCACCAGGGAAACCAGCATGGGAGGGCGGTGAGCCAGAATTTGAGGCAGGATGAATCCGCCGATGAGCAGGGCGCTCAAAGCCAACCCCAACAGCGCGCGAAGCCCCTGCCCGCGTCCCATCACCAGGATCACCCCGGCAAAAACAACGACGAACAACCCCAGCGCCCCCAGCCGCACATGATCCGTCACCGTGAAAAAAGGCTGACCGTTGGGCCGTTGGGAAACCATCACCATCGCCCGCTCCCCCACACGGAACCGCAATGCCCGCAGTGACGGCCCCATGCCATTGTAGGTCACCTTGATCTGCGCGCCATGGTAGTCTCCAGCGGAGACCACTTCCAGTTCCAGCTCTTGGGAAACCATGATGAGACCGTTGGAATCGGTGGACTGTGTCTCATCCACGATGGCTCGGACGCGCGCCTGCACAGTCTGTTCCAGCGAGGCGGTCTCGGCAGTGTAAGGAATAGGCGGGCAAGTGAGATGCAAGGCAAGCGCGGTGGCAGCGATCAGGGTCAACAATAAAACTGCCGCGCCCGTCAGGAGATAGCGCGCGGATTGTGGGGATCGAGGCGGGGTAGAGTAAATCATAAAAGATACCTTTCACGAGGCGTCACGGTCACTCCTCTGAAAATAGCGAATAGCGATTAGCGAATAGCGATTAGCGAATAGCAAATAGCGAAATCTCTGCGTCTCTGCGTCTCTGCGGTGAAAATTTTCATCCAACCGCCGGTGAACCCGGTTTATGATGACCCCTTTAGCACCAGCGGCAAGAATATGTCCCAGTATGGGCAGAATACCACGTTCGACAATGCCGACCAGGTGTCGCCTTCCAGGTAGGAGCGCAACCCGAAATAGGCCACCTCACCCTCGGTGTAAGGCAAAGCGACGGTGTGCGCGGTGACGCTGACCGGCAGCGAGTCGGTAAGAACCCGCGCAGCAACCCAGAGCGTCTCGGCCAGCCTGGTGTCCGAGTAATAGAGTGTGGAAGTGAGGGTTCTGGTCAGCGGCGTCCAGGTGAGCGTGGCGGTTAATGTACCACTGCCGACGACGCATTGAGGTCGGTGTAATGTGGGGGCAGTGGGCGGCGGCGCGACCTGGAAAACGTGGATCAGCGGCTCTTCCCCCCTATATTCGTAGATGTACACCAGACTACGGGCGCGGTCATAGGCCACACCGCGCAAGGTGGGTTGTTCGTCGAAGAAGTATCGGCTGACGTCCAGCATGGCGTAAGGCTGCGGCTCGTGCGCCTGTTTCACCCCGGTAGCAACGGCGGCCAGGTCGTCCGGGTCGTAGAACAGGAACACCGGCCAATCCAACGAAACGAAATACCCGCTGCGGTATGAGACTTCACCGGTGGTCTTGTTGCCGACCAGCATCACGGCGGTTTTACGGCCCTGCGTAATCCAGGCGCCGCCATGGAAGGCATCGGTCACTTCGCGCCCATCCTGAGTGTTGACACCGGTTACCTGGCCGTATTCCAGCAGGGTCGTGTAACTCAGTTCGGCCTCAACGGGCGGCGGAGCGCCATCCAGCCAGGGGCCGATGGCGAACATAGCAGTGCCGAAACCGTTGTACGCTCCGCTACGCGTGCCGCCGGTGAGTAACATTCTGCCGCCGGTGTATTGGTCGGCCCAGGACTTGGGAATATCAAAAAGATAAAAGACGGTGCTGTAGTAGGGTGGATGCCCAGCGGTCTGGCCGACGTACCACCAGCCCTGCGCTTGGGGAGTGTCGAGCGTCAGTTCACTGGCGCTGTGAGAGGGAATTTTCTCCCATTGGTAGTTGCTGCCCCAGATGTAGTAGAGCTTGTCACTGGTCTGGTTGCCCTGCCGGGGCAGGTAGGTCATCCCGCCGATGGGAATGCTCAATGGATCGTGACTGAACGTATCCACTCTGACAAACGGTTGCAAGGTGACGGCCGTGTTCAAATCGTGGGAAGCCTTGTCCGGGGAAATGATCGGTTCAGGGATACCGATCTCCGAGACGGCCCAATCGTACACGTGGCCGCGCCCGAACAGCGAACCCGGATACTCGTCGCCGGAGCCGGTGGGATCGCCAGCGGGATAGTACGCCAACCCGTAGCCGCCGTACCCCCAACGACCATATTCCAGGCTCCCCGACGGCCCTGGAAGTTTGAACGCCCCCTTGTAAACAACGTCAGTGAACGGATTGATCAGGCCGTTGTCGTGTTGGAACGGGAGTGTAGTAGCCGTCACCGTGAGCGCGCGGGGGCTTTCGTTGCCGTGCTCATCCACTGCGCCGACGCTGAAGGCATAGGCAGTCGCTGGGGTCAGCAGCGAGACGGTGTAGAAATTGGTTTGATAACCGGGCGGGGTATAATACGTTTCCTCCGAGACGCCGATGACGAAACCGCGCTGGTCGTAAATACGGTACTTGACGACGGCCACGTCATCCGTGGCGTGATCCCACCACAAGCGGATTTTGGTATCGGAAAGGACGGCAGCCTGCAGGTTTTGCGGCGTAGTAGGCGGCGTGGTATCGTTGAGCGCGGCGGCCGAACAGGTAATGTCCGGCGTGGGATTGCCGCACTCGATGTACCCCTGGCCATAACCAACGCTCAAGTCAATCTCTACGCGGTCGGACGGGGTGGTGAGGGTGTCATCGTGGCGGCGACACTCGGCCCCGCCATCCTGCGGCGCCGGGTTGTTACACACCCGAATGCGTTGCCGGATGCCCCAGCCCTCGGCGTCCTTGCAGCCTTTGGAGCATGGCGTCCAATACCAATAACTCCACCCGCCATCCACAGGCGCCGACGGCTGGGCGTAGGCCGCCGGCGGGGAAAGAAATGCGTCCACGCCGGATGCCAGGGCCACAATCAAAAGAATGATGGATGCAATTTTGACGAGTCTCATAACCACCTCCTTGTTCAACCTCGCTAAGGATACCGCATTTGTGGATTTGTTTCAACTCGGCCGCACCCCTGGGGACGTTTCAGGAAAAGCAATTTAAAACGCCCTCACCCAGGGACAACAAAAAGTCCCCCAGCGCGATTGGCCGGGGGACTTAGCAGACTTACCTTTTTGACCTGCCGGTTTAGCAGTCATTTTCGGAAGGAGAACTATCTTGCAAACACAAACGTTAAACGAACTCTCCTGGATTCCAGGCTATCCTATGGCGGTAATCACCATGGACACCGACACGGCGCTATTCACATCCCTTATGATATGGCTGATTGCCAAGTTGAAGAATTTCAACTAGATTCTAAATATCGTAGTAGAGCGTAAATTCGTAGGGATGCGGGCGCATCCGCACCGGGTCGATTTCGGCCTCTTTCTTGTACGCCATGTACGCCGAGAGCAGGTCCGGCGTGAACACGTCGCCCTTGAGCAAGAATTCGTGGTCAGCCTTGAGCGCGGCCATCACCGCCTCCAGCGAACCCGGCACCTGCTTGATCTTGGCGGCTTCCTCCGGCGGCAGGCCGTACAGGTCCTTGTCCATCGGCTCGCCGGGGTCAATCTGATTCTGAACGCCATCCAGGCCGGCCATCAACAGCGCGGCGAAGCAGAGGTAGGGGTTGCAGGCCGGGTCAGGGGCGCGAAACTCGATGCGCTTGGCCTTCGGACTCTTGGAGTAGACCGGGATGCGACAGATGGCCGAGCGGTTGCGCTGGGAGTACGCCAAATTGACGGGCGCCTCGAAGCCAGGCACCAGGCGGCGGTAGGAGTTGGTGGTGGGAGCGCAGAGGGCCAGCAGGGCCGGCGCGTGCTTGAGCAGGCCGCCGATGTAGTATTTGGCCGTGTCCGAAAGCTGGGCGTACCCTGAATCGTCGAAGAACACGTTCGTTTCGCCGTTCCACAGACTTTGGTGGACGTGCATCCCGCTGCCATTGTCGCCGAAGAGCGGCTTGGGCATGAAAGTCGCCGTCAAACCGTTCTTGCGAGCCACGTTCTTGACGATGTACTTGTAGATCAGGACGCTGTCGGCCATGCGCACCAGCGTGCCATAGCGCATATCAATTTCCGTCTGACCGGCGGTGGCGACTTCGTGATGGTGGACTTCGATGGGCACGCCGACGGCTTCCAGGGCCAGCACGATGCGGCTGCGCACGTCTTGCAGGGTGTCGGTGGGAGGTACGGGGAAGTAGCCGCGCTTGGGCGGAATCTGGCCGCCTTTGCCGCCTTCCGCCCCGCTGTTCCACCAGGCTTCCGCGCTGTCAATGTGATAGAACGCCTCATTGGTGCCGCCGCCGTAGCGCACGGTATCAAAGATGAAGAACTCCGCTTCCGGCCCCCAATAGCTGATGTCGGCGATGCCGGTCTGCTTGAGGTAGGCCTCGGCCTTCTTCGCCACGTAGCGCGAGTCGCGGCTGTAAGGCTGCAACGTCACCGGGTCGAAGATGTCGCAGATGATGACCAGGGTGGGCACTTCAAAAATCTGATCTTTGAAGGCCGTGTCGGGGTCGGGGATGAGCAGCATATCAGACTCATGGATTTCCTGGAAGCCGCGGATGGACGAGCCATCGAAGCCGATGCCGGCCGTGAACAATTCCTCGCTCAACTCGCGCGCCGGGATGGAGAAATGGTGCCACGCCCCAAGCAAGTCAGTAAAGCGCAGGTCTACCATCTCCACGTCTTTGCTCATTTTCACGACGTCGGAAGCTGTCTTTAACATTGTCTCTTCTCCTTTTCACTTAGCGGATAATTCTTCTGCATTATAAAGGAGCGACCTGAGTGCGTCTAGTACCCAAATGGGTCATTTTTCGAACGAGGAATAGAGAGGTACACTGGCGCAAAAAGGCGCCAAGTAGGTCGCCCAAAGCGCCTCAGCCTTTCTCAGAGCGTCGTCAGCGCACGCCGGATCGCCTGCGCCAACGTCTCAATATCAAAAGGTTTGTGCAGCACATCCAAGAAGCCGGCCTGCTGCAACGTTTCCAGGTTCTCCTGCATCGCGTAGCCGGTGATACCCAACACTTTCACCTGCGGCGCCCACCGCCGCAGGTTCAGGAGCAGTTCCTTGCCCCCCATCTCTGGCATCACGATATCCGTGATGACCAGATCAATCTGATCTCCCACCGTTGTGTAGATTTCGAATGCCTCACATCCCTGCCTTGCCGTTATAACGTGGTATCCCAGAGTTTCCAGGAGGCTGCGGCTGGCGGTGCGGAGCCGGTCATCGTCCTCCACCAACAGCAAGGTTTCGCCATGTCCGGGCGGCGCGGTCGCCCGGGGGACGGCGACGGCGGGGGTGACGTTGCTGGCCGGAAAATAGAGGGTGAAGGTGGTGCCGACGCCTTCGGCCGTTTTGACCCCGATGTGGCCGCCATGTTGCCGAACGATGCCGTAGACCTGCGCCAGACCCAGCCCCGTGCCTTTACCTACCTCTTTGGTGGTGAAGAACGGCTCAAACAGGTGCGCAGTTACAGCTTCGCTCATCCCCGCTCCGGTGTCGGCAACGGCGAGGCAGACCCACACGCCGGGCGGCATGCCAACCACCGGCGGCGTCTCCTCCGGCTGTACCGTTAGACGGGAGAGGGTGAAACGCAGATCGCCGCCGGCCGGCATCGCATCGCGGCTGTTCAGCGCCAGGTTCAGCAGCACTTGCTGGATCTGACCCAGGTCGCCGGCAATGGTGTAATCCTCTGTGTCCTCTGTGAGGGTGAGACGAATGTTCTCCGGAAGTGTGCGCCGCAAGGTGGCCACAATTTCGGCGACGCCAGCGCCAAGGTCCACCGGGCGCAATGTGACGATCGCCCGGCTGCTGAAGTCGAGAATTTGTTGGATGAGAGTGGCTGCCTTTTTGGATTCGCCCTGGATGATCTCAAGCGCCTGGCCGACCTGGAGCGGCAGATCGGGCTTATGCAAGGAGAGCTGAGCATAGAGGGTGATAGTCGTCAGAAGGTTGCGAAAGTCGTGGGCAATGCCCGCCGCCAGTTGCCCTACTGCCGCCAGCCGCTCCTGCCGCCGCAGTTGTTGTTCCAAGTGGCGCCATTCGGTAATGTCGCGGGTGATGGAAAGAATACACAGGTCGTCTCCCAGACGCAGCGCGCGGGCAGATATCAACCCCGTGCGAGCTTCGCCGTCCTTCCGGCGGAACTGCACTTCCAGATTTTCGACGACCCCGTCAGCTTGCAACCCGGCGACTAATCGGCCACGGTCGTCGGGATCCACCCAAATAGCCAGTTCTAGCGATGAGCGGCCAACGACTTCCCCCCGTGTATATCCGGTCAAGCGTGAGAAGCCTTCGTTGACCTCCAGATAGAGTTCATCCGATAGCCGGTTGATAGTAATAGCGTCTGGGCTGGTGTGGAACGCAGTACGAAAACGTTCTTCACTCTCCTGTAGCGCTGCCTCTGCTTGCTTGCGCTCAGTAATGTCCCGCGTAATGCCGGCAAAGCCGATGAGGCGTTGATTATCGTCAAACACAGGTGAAGAGACCACCTCAACATCCACCCAATGACCATCCTTGTGCTGCATTCTGTACTCGGTAGGGTCAGCGGTTTTGTCGGGATGTTCCAGCTTGAACTGAGTCACTCTCTGCATTTGCGCTATCCCGGCGGCATTCAGGAAGTCGGCCACAGGAACCCCGAGGGCTTCTTGGGGCGTATATCCCAGAACACGTTCAATGGCCGGGCTGACATAAGCGAGGCGTAACTTCTCATCTAAGTGCCAGACGACATCGCCCACGTGATCCGCGATAAGACGATACCGTTCCTCGCTCTGGCGGAGCGCCTCTTCCGCCTGCCGGCGTGCGGTGACGTCGTTTGCGCTTGTAATAAAATACAGCGGATTGCCGGCCTCATCCCGGCGCAAAGAGGTGCTGACATCGGCCCACACGATGGAACCGTCTTTATGCAGATACCTCTTGCTGAACCGCGCCGAATCTTGCGCGCCAGAGAGCAGCGCGTCAACGACTCGTTGGGTTAGCTCAAGGTCGTCCGGGTGCGTAATGTCCTGCCATCGTTGGCCTTGAAGTTCTGCCTGCGTGTAACCCAGCATCTCGCCAAAAGCCTGGTTCACGCTTAACTCACCGGAGGGCAAGGTTAAGGATTTTCCGATGATGGAGTAGTCAAACACGTACTTGAATTTGTTCTCACTTTCGCGCAAAGCCACTTCCACTTGTTGTCGTTCGGCTTCCAGGCGTTTCTTTTCCAGCACCGTGTGGATAATGTGCGGCAAACGTTGGATGTGTTTGGGACTCTTGATGACATAATCGGCGGCGCCACGCTTGATAGCCTCGGCGGCAACCTCTTCGGAACCGGTGCCCGTCACAATAATCACGGGCAGATGCGGATCTTTTGCGCCAACTGCTTCCAGGACTTGCAACCCTTCAAAACCGAGGATATTGAAATCGCTCAGGACAAGATCAAACCTGCCTTGTGCCAGTGCGGTCTCGAAGTCTCCGCGCGAAGCGGCTTCGACCAGGTCAAACCCGCCGTGCTCTCTTTCTAATGCATCCCGCACCAGTTCACGGTCGAGAGGATAATCATCTACATAAAGAACGCGAACCAGGCGGTTCATGGTTCGCCCTCCGGCGGCGCCACATTCAGCGACAGCCAATAGCCTTCAATCTGCCGCACCACACCCAGAAATCCATCGAATGAGACCGGTTTGACAAGGTAACTGTTCGCGCCCCGGTCATAGGACAGGGCGCGATCCCCCTCTTCTTTCGATGAGGTGAGAATGACAATGGGCAGGCGTTTCAGAATGGGCGTGGATTTGATTTGTCGCAGTACCTCAAACCCGTCAATGCCGGGCAGTTTCAGATCGAGCAAAACCAGGTTCGGTAGGGGAAATGTGTTTCTGTCGGTATACTTGCCGCGCCCAAAAAGATAGTCCAGCGCTTCTTGTCCATTGGAAGCAACATAAATGGTATTGAGCAGTTTTGCTTCATGGAAAGCGTCCAGCGTCAATTCTACGTCCATGCGATTGTCTTCGACGAGCAGAATATGGGCAGGTTGGTTCATTGTGATTTCACTCCTTTGGCAGGCGGACGAAAAATGTACTTCCTGCGCCTACGGTGGATTCGACCCAGACACTTCCCCCCAACAGCTCAACCGATTTCTTGACCGTGGCCAGGCCAATGCCTGTGCCAGGATATTCTTCTTCGGAATGTAAACGTTGGAACACATTGAAAATCTTTTCGTGGTATTCAGGCGGAATACCAATGCCATTATCGCGCACTTCGACGACGACATGAGTATTCTCGCTGTGATACGTCACACAGACCTGGGGAGGAACGTCAGGTTTGTGGTAGGTAAAGGCATTTTCCAGCAAGTTGGTGAACACCTGGCTCAATAAGGTACGATCCCCAACCACAACGGGCAGATCTTCATCAATGGCTAGAGTGCCATGATTTTTGTCGAGATGGGCCTGCATATTCCGCCTGAGTTCGCCCAGCAAACCGGCAAGCGAGACCGGCTCCCGCCGTACCCCTGTTCGCCCGAGGCGAGCATAAGTGAGCAAGTCATCAATGAGCTGCCCCATGCGCTCGCTGGCCTGGACGATATTGTCCACATAATGCTGGCCTTCCGCATTCAGATTGGCGCGATGGCGGCGGGCAATGATCGCAGAGAAGCCACTGATGGCGCGCAGGGGGGCGCGCAGGTCGTGAGAGACCGAGTACGAAAATGATTCAAGTTCCTTGTTGGCGGCCTGGAGTTGCGCGGTGCGTTCCTGAACGCGGAGTTCCAGTTCGGCATTGAGCTGGTGAATTTTGTCTTCGGCGCGTTTGCGGTCGGTGATGTCGGTGATCGTGCCGACGTACCCGATGATCTGGTCCTCAGCGTTCACTTCCGGCGCCGCCCGTCCCATCACCCAGGCTACTGTTCCGTCTGGGCGCACAAAACGATAGTCTGCAAAAGAGGATTGATGCAGCCGGGCGGATTCCTGCCAATCCTGGTTTATTCTTTCCCTGTCATCGGGATGCACGGCGTCAAGCCAGCCATCTCCCAGCGCCCGCTCAACTGATAGCCCGGAGATAGCACACCATTTCGGGTTAACATAGGTAGTAGAACCATCGGCGTCGGTACGGAAAATTCCAACGGGGGAAATCCTGGCAAGGGTTTGATAGCGTTGTTCGCTTTTTTGCAGTTCCGCATTGATCTGCTCCAGATACCTTGTCCGCGCCTTGACCTGCTGGCGCAACAGCAAGATCATTCCGGTGGCTGCGAGCAATAACCCAGAGATACCGCCAATGACCCAAAAAACATATTGCGGCACCCGATAGGCCGGTTCCTTTTCAGACCAGTGACCGAGCGTCGTGTAATACGGAGAATCGGGTTCTGGGATCCACTGGCTTAAATAGCGATCTATGGCGGCAAGGAGATCGGAGTTGCGTCCTGCGGCGGTCGCGTAATACAACGCGACCGGGTTGAAATCAATCGTTGTCTTTAACAATCCATACTGCTGATAGAAATAGTCTCCGAAGAGGTGGTTGGTGATGGCCATATCGGCTGAACCATCTGTCGCCATAGCAAAAGCCTGTTCAAACGAGTCGGCGGGAATAATCGTCACCTGATGTCCAAAGCCGGTCATCAATTGCTCGAAAACTGTTTGTTGGATGGAACCCTTGAGCACGGCGACACGTTTGCCGTTCAAGTCGGAGATTTGGTTGATCGGGGAGTCAGGGGACGCATATACCCTTGACCAGCTTTCGAGCACCGGCGTTTGGTGGAAATCAAATATTGTATCCCGTTCCGCCGAGTAAGCCACATCAGGCATCAGATCGATCTGCCCCTCTTCCAAAGCTTGCAGGCAGGCCGCCCATTCGCACGGCGCATAAACCAGAGTCCAGCCCTCTTGCGCAGCGATTTCATTCAGAAGCTCAATGAAGAAACCGGCGGGGCGGCCGTTCTCGTCCTTAAAGATTTTAGGCTCGTTCTGGTAGACGCCAACCCGCACTGTACGAGTTTGCCTGGCCCTTACGCCAGGTGAAAAAGCAACCATCAAGACCATAGCGACGCACAGGCTATATGTCCAGGCGCGACGTCCCCTTGCGCGTCTGGGAATTACCGGGACAGCGGTCTGGGACAGTGAAACAAAACACTGCCGCCAGGTACAAAATGCCAGGAATCCAGTCAATGCACACGTCAGCAGGATGGAGGCGAAATACAGCATGGTCTGCATGGCTTTTGCTCCGTAAAAGAGAGGTTTTGACGAGACAAAACACCCTATCCGATCAATATAACGCAAATACACCCGTATGCAAATATCGTTTTCGTGGTTTTGACACTAGAGTTATCCACTGCTAACCGAGGGCTACCTGGACGATAAAAATACTGAGGACAAGGAGCGCAAAACACAAAAAAAGTCCTCCGCCGGCTACAGGCGGAGGACAAAGGAAGGAAGAAGACTTCTGCTCAACGCCCCCACTGCTGATCTTGCATATCCTCAGGATAGGCGTAAGTCTTATGCAACGCGATGTCAATGCCGAACAGTTCGGCGTCGCGGATGACGCGCAACATCTTGAACTTGTTGAGCGTCCAGAACAGGGCGTAGCCCAACGCGGCGGTAGTCAGGCAGATGACGACGGCGCCGAGCAGTTGCACGCCGATCTGCGGCAGCCATTCTGCTGTCTCCAGCCCGTAGATGGGATGTCCCCCCAGCGCCTTCGCGCCGAACAACCCCGTCGCCAGCGCGCCCCAGATGCCACACACGCCATGCACCGGGAAGCAGGCCAGCGCGTCGTCAATCTTGAGCACGTTTTCCAGCAAGCCCACCGAAAAGGTGGTCAGGATGCCGGCGACCAGGCCGGTGACGAAGGCGGCCATCGGATGCATCAGCGCCGCGCCGGAGCAGATGGCGACCGCGCCCGACAGCAAGCCGACCATACTGGTGAGAACGTGTCCGCGCGAGGTAATCGCCGCGCCGAACAAGCCGCCGGCCATCGCCATCGCCGTCGTCAGCGAGACCCAGGCCAGCTCGATGTTGATCGTCTGCGGGTCCGTCGCTGTGCTGGAGCCGATGTTGAAGCCGAACCAGCCGAAGACCAGCAGCCACGCGCCGATGACCGACAGCGGGATGCTGTGGCCGAAGAACGCGCGCGCCGTCTCTGCCTTGCCGACAAATTTACCGATGCGGGGGCCGATGACAATGGCGCTCATCAGGGCCAGCGTGCCGCCGACCAGATGTACCACTGTCGAACCGGCGTAATCAATGAAACCCAACGTGGACAACCAACCGCCGCCCCAGACCCAGTGCTCGATGATGGGGTAGATGAAGCCGGAGATAATGGCGGCGGCGATGATCCACCCCCAGAAGTGATCGCGCTCGGCCATGCCGCCCGGCACGATGGCGACGGCGGTGATGGCAAACATCGCCATCTTGAACCACAGCGCCAGATCGCCATACCCGGAGGGACTGGCCGGGATGCCGTAGGCGCCGCTCGCCGACAGGGCCGGCGGCAGTGGATTAGCGATGGTGGGCAGGAACTTGGGCAGCCCGATGACCGGCGCGTCGGTGTAATAGGCCAACGGGAAACCGATCAGGAAGTACATCAAAAACGCCAGCGTCCACCCCACGTTAATCATAATAATCATGTGGCTGACATTCTTCTTGCGCACCATCCCCGCGTACAGCAGGGCGAAGCCCGCCGTCGCCATAATGAAGATGGAGACCGGCGCCCACCCCACCAAAAAGGCTTGTTGAAACCCCGCAAATAACTCTAATTGCTCTTCTGGCATTGCTCTCCTCCATAACTGACAAGATTAACAAGATTAACAGGATTAAAGAGATAAAAAAATCTGCTTAATCCGCTTAATCTGCTGACAAATTTCCGTTAGATTTTGCTGGCGAACCAGACGGGCTTGAGGGCGATGGGGATTTCCTCCACCGACAGCCCGTCGCGTTCAATGTTGAGCTTGAGAATCTGCGGCTTGAGCGGCACGCTGCGGGATTTGCGCAGGATGAACACGCGCGTCCAGATCACGTCGTGCTTGTGATAGTCGAGATAAATCAAGTGGTCGGCCAGATATTCGGTGATGTCCGGGCTGTTGGGGATGCCTTCCGCCGTGAGCAACGTGGTGGCCCCCAGCTTCTTGGTCTCCAGCAGCAGGCGCATGAACAACTCGCGGAACTCCCGTTCGTCCTCCAGCCGCCGTCCCAACGACGACAGCGAATCTATGACGATGCGCGTCGCGCCGGGCTGCGACTTCAGCCCCGCCATCACGATATCCAACGCCTCGGCCTTGTCCACCAGCGAATATTCGCTGGCATACGTAGCGGTGATAGACAGGTTGATAATCTGCACCTGCCCGCTCTGAATCAACTTGGGGAAATCGCTCCACAACTCCGTCCCGGTGCGCAAGACCGTTTCGGGCGTCTCCTCGGTGGTGATGTAGACGCACTTCTCCCCATTTTCCGCGCCCTTGTGCAAGAATTGCAGGCAGAGGATGGTCTTGCCCGTGCCCGGCTCCCCCCGCACCAAAATTGCGTCGCCTTTCGGCAATCCAGGGATGAAATCCTGTAACCCCTCAATTCCCACATCAATCCATTCAATATTTTTCCGTTCGGCTGCCATAGTTATTTCTCCTCCTGAGCAAATAAGCGAATTGCGAATTGCGAATTGCGAATCAGCGGATCAGCGATAAAGCGAGAAAGCGATTGAACGAGTCAGCGACACCTTGTCACCTTGTCTCCCCCTCTCCCTCTCTCCCCCTCTCCCCGTCTCCCGTCTACCGTCTACCGTCTACCGATGCTCAACACACCGCCAGATACCGGTCAACCTCCCACTGCGTGACCTGCATCCGGTACTCGTCCCACTCCTGCCGCTTGGCGCTGACGAAGCGCTCGTAGACGTGCGGCCCCAGCGCATCCTGGATGACGGTGTCCTCGGCCAGACAATCCAGCGCCTCCCGCAATGAGCCGGGCAGCGTCTTGACCTGGCGCGCGCTGCGGCACTCGTCGTCGAGGTCGTAGAGGTTCTCTTCCAATGCGTCGGGCGGCGTCAACCCCTTCTCGATCCCGTCCAGCCCGGCGCACAGGATGGCGGCGAAGGCCAGGTAGGGATTGCAACTGGGGTCGGGACAGCGCAGCTCCAGCCGGGTGGCCTCCAGCGTGCTGACTTTGGGCACGCGGATGAGGGCCGAGCGGTTGATGCGCGCCCAACTCAGGTAGACCGGCGCTTCGTAGCCGGGGACCAACCGCTTGTACGAGTTGACCAGCGGCGCCACAATGGCGCTCAAGGCGCGGGCGTGCGCCAACTGTCCGGCGATGAACTGCTTGGCGATGAGCGACAATCCAAACTTGTCGGCGGGATCGGCGAAGGCGTTCTGGCCGCTGTCCTTATAGACGAGGCTCTGGTGCGTGTGCATTCCCGATCCGTTGATGCCGGCGATGGGCTTGGGCATAAACGACGCGAACAAACTGTGGAAGCGCGCGACGGCCTTGAGCACGTACTTGAACGTGATCGCGTTGTCGGCGGTCGTCACAGCGTCCGCATACTTGAAGTCAATCTCGTGCTGCCCGATGGCGACTTCGTGATGACTGGCCTCGGCCATAATGCCCAACACTTCCAACGCGGCCACCATATCCTTGCGCACCGTGATCGCCCGGTCGGTCGAGTAGTCGAAGTACCCGCCGTGATCGTGCGGCGTCAGCGTAGGGTTGCCGTCGGCGTCGCGGCGGAGGAGGAAGAACTCCAATTCCGGCCCCGTGTTGTAGAGGAACCCCATCCCCTCGGCCTTCTTCACCGCCGCTTTGAGCACGCCGCGCGGATCGCCGGGGAACGGCGCGCCGGCCGGCGTGTACACGTCGCAGATCATCCGCGCCGTGGCGATCCCCTCTTTGGCCTCCCACGGAATGATCTTGAAGGTGGTGGGATCGGGCATCAAATACATATCGCTTTCGGCGATGCGGGCAAAGCCCTGGATAGAGGAGCCGTCAAACCAGACGCCGCGCGTTAGCGCCGTCTCCAGTTCGTGGCTGGGGATTGTGATGCCTTTGGTGGCCCCCAAAATGTCCGTAAACTGCAAATGAATAAACTTGACGTGTTGTTCTTTGACTTCCCGTAATACATCCTGTATCGTCATCTCTGCCATTTTCACACCCCCTCAATAAAAGATACCGGGCTTTACCATCCTGCTGAGACGCAGCGCGCCGGAGCGTATCGGGCGGCTAAAGCCGTTTTTGGGGATGTTTTGTCGATTATGCTCTCCTCGGAATCTATATTAAATTTTGGTAAATCAGCCCGAGATCTCAGGGCATT
>DAOUGD010000303.1:0-1513 GCA_034429475.1 Anaerolineae bacterium | reverse complement strand
CTCCTCTGAAAATAGCGTGAGTTAACCCGCCGGGGCGGGCACGGGGATCAATTCCACCTGATACCCCAGTTGTTCTAACCGTTTGACGGCGCGGCGTTTGATAGCTTCGGGATTGCGTTGGTCGAAGTATTCCCGGCCCAAATCCTGATAATCCACTTGCCGGGTGACCATGTGATAGCCGGTGACCAGCAAGCTATGCGCCACGGCGATGATGGCGCGTTTCTTACCCCGCCGTCCGGCCAAGCGGTGATACAAGGCGGTATAATAACTCTTCTTGGTGCGGGCCGCGCCATGCGCCGCTTCCGTCAGGGCGCGCTTGAGCCAGCGGTTGCCTTTGGCGGTCTTGCCACTGCGGCGTTTGCCGGCACTCTCGTTCGTCCCGGGACAAATGGCGGCCCATGACGCACAATGGGCCGCATCGGGGAATTGGGCGAGATCGGCCCCCAATTCGGCCACAATCACCTGTGCATTGCGCTGGCGAATGCCTGGCAGTTGTTCCCACCGCGCCAGCGCGGCCTCAAAAGGGCGCATACGCTCCGCAATCTCGGCGTCCAACTGCGCGATCTGCTCCTCCAACTGGTCGATATGGCTCAGATGCTGCACCAGCAAGAAGCGATGGTGCGCTTGCAACACGCCCGTCAAGGCCTGCTCCAATGCCTCCCGCTTGGTACGCAAGCGCCCCTTGGCCAGGTCGGCCAGTACCGCCGGGTCCCCTTCGCCCTGTAGCAGTTCCGCCAGGATCACCCGTCCCGAGACGCCCATAATGTCCGTGGCCACGCTGGCTAACTTGAGATTGGCATCCTCCAGCACTTTCTGCACCCGGTTGACTTCGCGGCTATGGTCGTCCAGCAATTGCGTGCGATAGCGCGTCAAATCCCGCAGCGCCCGTTGTTCGGCCGAGGGAATGTAGCTGCCCTGCACCAACCCATGTCGCAGCAAATCCGCCAGCCACTCCGCATCCGCCACATCCGTCTTCGGCCCGCGCAACTTCTTGATGGCCGTCGGATTCACCACCAAGATCTCAAAACCCTCTTCCAATAGGTTGTACACCGGCTTCCAGTACACGCCGGTACTCTCCATCACCACATGGGTGCAGCCCTTGCTGGTCAGCCAGCGCCCCAACGCCTGCAAGTCCCCCGTCATCGTGCTGAACGTCCGCGTCTCTTTCACCGGCGCCCCGTGCGCATCCGGCACGATCACGCACGCCACTACCGTCTCCTTATGCACATCAATTCCACAACACCGTTCATGTTCGACCCGCATCTCACACCTCCTGAGTTAGTTTGTGTACACGCCGCCTCAGTGAGGTGTTCTGTATTTCAGATTCTCCTCTGCGTGCTCACCCATTGCTGGGGGCGACAAACCGTGGTGCCCGAGAACACCCGGAGCAAACTCCCTTTCGGACTCCTAGCACCAAGTAGACTCCGCTCTCCGCACTGGCGCGCGTACGCCCCCATTTTCATCCCACCGCTGGTGAACGCCAGTTAATGAGGAATTCCCTTGAAAATAGCGA